>JBFXGQ010000035.1:0-16097 GCA_050177915.1 Pseudodonghicola sp.
TCATGTCTGCCCCTCCCCTGGCGATGAATTCAGAGACTATGTGGGGGCATATGAGTCTGGTCAATTCACCCGATCGGTTGTGCCGGAACGCCAGGCTCCGCCCAGATGGGTCGGATCGCCGGCCGTTTCCGCCGGTCCGCCGGGGCTGCGGAGATCGAACCGCCCGTCCCGCGCCTGCCCATGACGTGCATCAAGGTGCACCGCCGCGCGACGGGCTAGCTCTGTGCTGTCACGCACGCTTCAGGAGGAACATGAGATGAGCTGGACCGACACGCTGAACGACGCACAAGCAGGCATGGCGGATTTCACCGCCGGCCAGCCCGCCACCGCCGAAGGCTTCGGCGCGCTGCATGAGGCCTCGATCGCCGCCGGCGCGCTCAGCGCCAAGACCAAGGAGCTGATGGCGCTGGCCATCGGCTTTTCCAAGCACTGCGTCGATAGCATCGCCTACCACGACAAGGCCTCGATCGAGGCCGGCGCCACCCGTACCGAGATCGAGGAAACCGTGGGCGTCTGCATGCTGATGGGCGGCGGCCCCGCCTATATGTACGGGGTCAAGGCGCTGAAAGCCTACGACGAATTCACCGGCTGATCAGGCGAGGACCTTGCCCTGAATCAAGGCGCGCAGCGCCGCCGGGCAGCGCCCGATCGCCCCATCGGCGGGCGCTTCTGCAACGGATGCGCTCAGAACTCGCGCCCGATGTTGGGGCTGCCACAAAGTGACGTCTTCCGGGCCAAGACGCGCCCACCCGCGGTCGGGCACAGCCCTGTGTTATGCCTTACGGTCGACGCCTGCAAACGAAAAAGGGGCGCCCAAGGCGCCCCTCACCCGTCGCCCCGACCCGCTCTCAGCCGTCGCAGAGGCAGCCGGTCAGCTTCTGATCCATCATCACCGAGGGCTGATCGCAGCCCGCCTCGCCGACG
This sequence comes from Pseudodonghicola sp., assembly GCA_050177915.1. Classification (GTDB taxonomy): domain Bacteria; phylum Pseudomonadota; class Alphaproteobacteria; order Rhodobacterales; family Rhodobacteraceae; genus Pseudodonghicola. The sequence goes on from JBFXGQ010000035.1 coordinate 925, forward strand.
ATCTTGGCCGGCACCCCGGCCACCGTCGTGCAGGGCGGCACGTCCTGCAGCACCACCGAGCCGGCGGCGATCCGGCTGCAATGGCCGACCCGGATATTGCCCAGCACCTTGGCGCCGGCCCCGATCAGCACGCCATCCTCGATCTTCGGATGTCGATCCTCCTCCTCCTTGCCGGTGCCGCCCAGCGTCACCGAATGCAGCATCGAGACATTGTCGCCCACCACCGCCGTCTCGCCGATGACGATGGAATGGGCGTGGTCGATCATGATCCCCTTGCCGATCCGCGCCGCCGGGTGGATGTCGACGCCAAAGATCTCGGACATCCGCATCTGGAAGAAATAGGCCAGATCGTGCTGCCCGCGGATCCACAGCCAATGGCCGATGCGATAGGCCTGCATCGCCTGATAGCCCTTGAAATAGAGGATCGGCTGCACCAGCCGGTGGCAGGCCGGGTCGCGTTCGTAGACGGCGACCAGATCGGCGCGCGCCGCCTCAATCAGCGCCGGCGTGTCGGCATAGGCCTGATCCGCGATCTCGCGCAGCACCATCATCGACATCTCGTTGGAATTCAGCTTGGCCGCGATCCGATAGGACAGCGCCTTTTCCAGCGAGACATGATGCAGGATACAGGCATGCACCAGCCCCCCCATAAGCGGCGCGTCGCGGACGATATCCTGCGCCTCGGCGGTGATGCGATCCCAGACGGGGTCGATCGGGGCGATTTTCTTGCGCGTTTCCAGCATGGCCATGAATCCTTTCCTGCGCCTAGGATAGCCATCTAGGACAAAATTCGCCAAACGCAAACCTGTGATGCCTCCGATCAGCAGCGCTGATCGGCGCCGGCGCCCTCCCCGCCGCGCCCGGCCCGCCGCGCGATCAGCGCCCGCAGCACCATCGCCACGCAGCGGCAATAGTCCGGATCGTCCAGGCCGGGCTCGTCCGCCAGCGGCTGCCGCCGCGCCGCCGCCATCAGCGATCCGTTGCCCCAGCGCGGATGCAGCCGCCCGTTCCGCAGCCGGAAGGCATCTGCTTGCTCGGCCTGCTCCAGCAGCCGCGCGCAGAGCCCGGCACGCGCCGCAGGCGGCACCGCCAGCAGGGCGCGCGCGGCGCTGCTCAGATCCCCGTGCAGCACCGGACGCATGGCTACCCCGGCAGGTCGATCCGCGCCGCCGGCCCCGGCCCGAAGCGGGCCGAGATCTGCGCCACCTCCAGCACCGCCGGAAGGCTCAGACCATCGGCGGCCTGGGCGCCGGCGCCATAGCTCCAGGCTGGTGTGCCGACCGCCTCCTCCCGCACGAGCGTCGCGCCCTGTATCACCCGCACCCTGTAAGCCTCGCGCTCCTCGCCCAGCGGCACCTCCTCCAGCGCCCAGTCGCTGCCCTCAACCGACCGTGTCCGCCGGACCCAGCTGGCAGAAATATCGCCCGCCTCGTTCCGCGCCACTTCCAGATGACAGGGCCGATAGGGACGCAGCCCGATGCCCTCGAAGGCCTCGACCAGATGCACATAGGAAGGGTCGTCATAGCCCCGCCGCGCCGGCCCGATCCGGTAATGCCGCGCCACCCGCCGCTGCGCCGGGGTCAGCCCGATCTGCGGTTGGGCACCATCCAGCAGCACCAGCCACGATCCCACCGGCCAGACCGCCGGCATGATCCCGTCGCTGCCCGCCTGCCCGCGCAGCCGCCCCGACAGCAGATAGGTATCGGGCGCCACCAGATCGGCGTCGCGGAACTGGATCAGCTCCCAGTTGCCGCTGGTGCCGTCGCCGATGGCGGCCAGATTGGCGCCGTTCAGCACCGCCAGCGCGTCGCGCGCCTCCAGTGCCCCGCTCAGCAGCCGCACCTGCAGCGCGTCGCCCTCGTCCCAGACGCCCGTCCGCGCCGCCGCCAGCGGCGTCTCGGTCCGCCCGACCACCGACCGCGCCGCCAGGATCCGGTCCAGCGCGTAATTCTCGTCCGCGGCCGAGGCATAGAGCGCCACGGTCCCCGGCCAGGGGGTCGCCACCACCGCCAGATGCGGCGCCTGTTCCGCCTCGTCGCCCGAGATCAGCGGCAGGTCCAGAAACAGCGGCAACACCGGCACCGGCGCGGCAAAGGCGCTCAGCCCCGGCAGCCCCTCCACCAGTTCCGAGGGCGTATAGACCGCCGGCTCTATCCGCACCGCCTCGATCAGCTGCGCCTCCGCCTGCTCCACCCGGTCGATGCGATAGAGCGCGCCCGCCGCGTCCCTCTCCGCCGGCAGACGCAGCACATCGCCCGCGCCCAGCGCCATCCGCGACGGCGGCAGCACCAGACGCGCGCTGTCCCGCGACACCCGCGCCTCGGTCAGCCAGCGTTCGGCCACCGCCCGCGCCTCGCCCCGGGTCATCGCCAGCGGCAGATCGGTCACCGCCACCGCATGGGTGGACTCGTCGGGCAGCACCGCCTCCTCCGCAGCCACATCGTGATCGCCGCCCCATTCGACGAAACGCAGCTGCACCCGACCGGCCAGCGCGCTGTCGGCTTCGCGCGTCCGCTCCAGCAGCCCTTCAACCTCGTCGCTCTCGACCAGCGCCTCGGGCGACAGATCGGCTGCCCCGCCCCCCGTGCGCGGCAGGAACCGCAGCACCCCGTCGCGTTCGATCGCATCGAACCCGTAGCGCAGCATCAGCGGCTGCAGGGCCGAACGCACATCGTCGACCCGGTCCACCGCAAATCCGCGCACCATGTCATGCAGCCGCGCGGTCTCGATCTCCGCCAGCCCGGCACGCCGGCACAGTTCCGCCACCACCGAGGCCAGCGTGCGCGCCCCCACCCGCCCGTTCAGCCAATGACCGCGGGCATAATTCTCCCCGTCGCTCCACAGTTCGGTCAGGTTGGGAAAGGCCGGGAACGGCCGCGCATCCCAGGCCCAGACATAGGCGTTCGACAGATCCAGCATCGGCGCGCCATAGATCTCGGACAGCGGGTTGTGCGCCGGGTCGGCCCAATGCCCCAGCTGCGCCTGCAGATAGCAAAGCTGGATCAGATCGTCGCGCGCGCCGGAGGAGTATTTCGGCAAGCGCGATTCCGAGGATTTGGGATCGAGGAACTTGTTGGGCTGATTGGTGCCCTTGTCGATGGCGGCGCAGCCCAGTTCGGTGAACCAGATCGGCTTCATTCCCGGCTCCCAGGCGGTGGCCATGGCCTGCCGCACGCCCCCGATCCGCTCGTGATGGGCGTTCCCCCACCAGCCGCGCAGATCCTTGTAGCGCCAGACCCAGGGCTCCCCATAGGCCTCATCGGTGATCGCGCTGCGGATCTGCGCCGCCGCCGCCGCGTCGGAGTGGTAATACCACTCATACCCCTCGCCGCCCTCGACATTGGCATCGAGATAGGTGGGATCGTAGATGCTCTCCCACCCCGCCCGGGCGTCCAGGTGATCGGCGCCCTCACGCCAGTCCGACAGCGGCATGTAATTGTCGATGCCGACGAAGTCGATATTCGCATCGGCCCACAGCGGGTCGAGATGGAAGTAGCGGTCGCCGCTGCCATCCCCGGGCTGATAGCCGAAATACTCCGACCAGTCGGCGGCATAGCCGATCTTGACCTGCGGCCCCAGCAGCGCCCGCACCTCACCCGCCAGATCGCGCAGCGCCTGCACCGCCGGAAAACCGGCGGCGCCGCGGATCTGGGTCAGCCCGCGCAGCTCCGAGCCGATGCAAAAGGCATCGACACCGCCCGCCGCGGCACAGAGCGCGGCGTAATGCAGGATGAACCGCCGCAACCCCCATTCGTCGGGACCGGCATAGCTCACCACCCCATCGCCCGGGCTGAAGTCGCTGGCCGCAGCGGTGCCGAAGAACGCCGCCACCTCGGCCGCCGCCGCCGCGGTGCCGTCCGGGCTGCCCGGCTGCCCCGGCGCCACCGACAGGGTGATGCGCCCGCGCCAGGGCAAATGCGGCTGCCCCTCCGCCCCGGTCCAGGGATCCGGCAGGACATTCCCCTCCATCTGGTCCATCAGGATGAAGGGATAGAACATCACCCGCGTACCGGCCGCGCGCATATGTCGGATCGCCTGCACCACCGCCGCATCCGCCGGCGTGCCGCCATAGACCGGCCGCGCCTCGAGCTCTGCGATCGCCTCCGCGGCCCCCCGCGTCAGCCCGGCGACCTGCCAGGGCATATTGCTGCCCTCCTCCTCCTGCTGCTCCACCTTCGGCCGGATCTCGCAGGCGCCGCAGCGCAGATCGCCGCCGAACCACGACACCACCAGCGAAACCGCGCCGCAGTTCGGCAGCTCCTCGCCAAGCTGCTCGAAGGCGCGCGGGAAATCCGCCATGCCGCTGGGGGTATTCTGGTTCGCCGCCCATTGCCCGCCGGCACCGCCGTAATAGACCGGCGTCGTGGCCAGCGCATATTCCCCGGTGCCGGGGACCAGCGCCACGCCCCGCACCAGCTGCGCCAGATCGCGGTCGACCCCCTCGGCCTGGGGCTGTTCCGCCCGCAGCACCTCGAACGACAGCTGCGGCACCCGGTTGCCGAAGGGAGACAGGTCCAGATCCTCGATCACCACATAGGCGGTGCCGCGATAGGCCGGCACCATGCCCGCGCCCTCGATCGCCTCGATCAGCGGATCGGGCAGCTGATCGGAACTGCCGGGATAGACCCGCATGTTCAGATCGCCGCGCGCCACCTCCTCGCCATCGGCCCAGACCCGGCCGATGCTGGCGACCTCCCCCTCGCAGACCGCCACCGCCAGCGACACCGAATAGCTGTATTCCGTCACCCTGCTGCCAGGGGCCGAGCCCTTGCCGCCCCGCGTGGCGCTGCTCTCCTGAAAGTCCGAGGCCCAGATCACCTGACCGCCGACCCGCATCCGGCCATAGACCTGCGGGATCGCCGCGCCCTCGCCCGCCTGCAGCAGCCGGAACCGGTCGACCCGGCCGCTCTCCACCGGGTCCGAGCCCAGCCCCAGCAGTCGCTCGTCGATCAGCCGGCCCAGCGTCGCCCCCACCGCGCGCCCGATCACCACCGAAGACAGCCCCGCCAGCGTACCGCCGATTGACCCGCCAATCGCCGCCCCCGCAGCGGAAAGAACAATCGTCGCCATCACAGATCCCCCTCAGGTCGGTCAGGAAAGGCAAACCGCGCCACCACCCGGCGCGCCCAGGGGCCGCTCAGCGCGCTTTCGACCACGCCGCGCCCGGAATAGGCGTGGACAAAGCGCGCGCCCGCGCCCACCTCCGCCACGATCCCCAGATGTTTCGCCACCGATCCCGCCCGCATCCGGAACAGGATCACATCGCCGGGCACCGCCGGCCCCCGGCACTCGTAGAGATAGCGCCGCGCCGCCTGCCACAGCCGTTCCTCGCCCTGCGGCTCGGACCAGTCCATCGTATAGGCCGGCACCGGCGCCGGCTCGGTGCCGCAGATCTCGCGCCAGACGCCGCGCACCAGCCCCAGACAATCGCAACCCGCCCCCTTGCAGGCGGCCTGATGCCGATACGGCGTGCCGATCCAGCCGCGCGCCGCCGCCACCACATCGCGCCGCGCCACCGCGCCCAGATGCAGGCTCACCGCAGGCTGCCCCCGGTATTGAGCCGCGTCGACTTCGGCACCGCCACCACCCAATCCTCGCCGGGGATGTCGGGAAAGCCTTGATAGTTCAGTAGGTTGTTGAACTTCAGCCGACAGCTCTCCAGCCGCTTGTCGCAGCCCGCCTCCAGCCGCACCAGATCGCCCGCGTCGATGCCGCCCCGCAACGGCTCCCACAGCTCGATCACCCGGGCATCGCCCTCGCTGCGGTCCTGCTTGATCAGCGCCCAAAGCCCCGCCGCCGCGCCGCTGACCACCACCAGCCGCCCGCGCGCGAACCATCCGGCCTCGAAGCCGGCCAGATCGTTCCAGCGAAACAGCCGCGCCGCCTCGACCGCGGCCACGGTCTTCTCGGCGGAATAACCGGCGGTCTCCAGATCGAAACCGCACCGCACATCGCCCAGCACAGCGGTGCAGGGCTTCTGATAGATCCGCCCCAGCGGCCGGTTCAGCGCCTCGGTCAGCCCGCGCAGATCGGCACGAAACGCCCCGCCGGCGCGCCGGATCTCGCCGATGGTGCCGCGAAACTGCAGCCAGCGGACGCCGACATCGGCCCAGTTCACCAGCCAGGCCCGCACCTCCGCCCCGTCGAACCGCCCCGCCTCGATCTCCGCCTCGCTCAGCCCCGCGTCGCTCAGCGCGCCCAGCGCCTCGGTATTGTCCACCGACAGCCCGGTGGTCTGCTGCAACGCCTGCGCCGACAGGCCGGTCTCGGCGCGAAACACCATGCCGTCGAACCCCAGATCCCGGTCGTGGTCGGTGAAGCCGAACCGCAGCCCGTCCCGGCGGGTCACCGCCCAGCAGCGGCACAGCGTGGTGACCCCGGTTTCCACATGGGCGCGGAACGCCGCCTGCATGCTCATATCCGCACCTCCACCACCGGCACATTCGGCACGTCGCCGGCCTGAAAACTGGCCACGCTGGTCTGGATCCGGTCGGTGTCGAACCGCACCGGCACATCGAATTCGAACCCCGCCGTCACCTCCTGCCCGGCGCCCGGCGGATGGGCGAAGGTGACCAGCCCGGTCGCCGTGTCGACGGTGTAATCCACCGCCTCCTGCAACGCGTCCTGCTCCAGCCCGACCCGCACTGTGCCCGCCACCGGCTTGGCGATGGGCCGGCGATAGCTGAACGCCCCCGAGCGATAGGTCTTGGACAGCTGGAACACCCGCTGCTCCCCGTCACCCAGCGCAATCGCCTGATCGTCAAAGCGCACCTCGGCCCGGGCGCGGCCGGACCTGTAGTCCGACCAGTCCTTCCAGCGGAACCCGTACATCTGCCCCATCCGCGCCTCGAAGAAGGCGATCAGCACCTCGACATCGTCCAGCGACCGCATCCCCAGCCCGGCATCATAGCGCCGCCGCGCATGCGCCCAGGGCGTGTTGCGCTCCTCGAACCCGTTGGCCAGCGTCACGATATCGGTGCGCCGCTCCGGCCCGCCGACCGAGCCGAAGCTCAGCGAGGCGGGAAACCGTACCTCATGGAAATTCATCTTGCCCCCTCACAGGTTGCGGCTGCCGCGCCCCAGCGCCCGGCTCACCTGCGCGGCGATCTGGCCCTGGCTGCGCTGAAAGCCGGCGACATCCGGCGTGGTCACATGCATCACCACATTGACGCTGCGCCCGCCCTGCGCGCGCACCCCCAGCCGGCCGTCGGCGCCGCGCGCCAGCGGCAGGATCGCCTCCGGCCCCGCCTCTCCCATCAGCCCCATGCCGCGGCGCATCGGGAACAGCGTCGCGTTCCGCACCACCCCGCCCGAGGCAAAGGGCATCACCCGCCCCTGCGCGAACCCCGCCCCCTTGGCGAAGGGCAAGAGCCCGGCGACCAGGTTCTGCACGCTGCTGCCCAGCAGCTCGCCGAACCGGTCGGTCACCGGCCGGATCGCGGCGGAATAGGTGGTCTGGACCATCGTCCGCGCCAGCCCGTCCAGCGCATCCGACAGCTTGCCGCCATCGAAGACCACATCCTCGAAGGCGCGCCGCAACCCGCGCGAGAATCCGCGCTCCAGCGTCGCCACATCGCTGCCGGTCGCCGCCAACGCGCTGCGCATGCGGGCCAGCTCGGTCTCGAACTCCGCCGCCATGCCCGCCGCGGCGCCCAGGCTCACCTCCAGCCCGTCCGCCGCCAGGCTCAGATCGTCCACCGCCGTGCTATCCACCATCGCTCTGCCCCTTCTCCGCATCCGGCCATTGCGCCAACAGCGCCTCCAGCCCCGCCCGGTTCATCGGCGCCCGGCCGGCGCCCTGACCCAGCATCAGCGCCAGTTCCGCCGGGGTCAGCCGCCAGAACGCCTCCGGCGTCAGCCGCAGCCCCTGCAGCCCCGCCCGCATCAGCGCCGGCCAGTCGATGCCGCTCATGTCTCCCCCGGCACGGTAAAGGCCCGCGCCAGCAGCGCCGCGGCCGCCCGCGCCGCCGCCACCGGCCCGCCCTCGATCTCGGCCCGCAGCAGATCCTGCGGCCCCAGATCGGCGCCGCCGCCGCGCAGCCCGGCGCCGATCAGCGCCACCAGATCGCGGCTGGAAAACCGCCCGGCCTCGAACCGCTCCACCAGCGCCACCAGCGTATCCGCGCCCAGGCTCTCCTCCAGCTCGGCGAGCGCGCCCAGCGTCAGCTTCAGCACCCGCCGCTGGCCGCCGATGACCAGCGCCACCTCGCCCGCCCAGGGGTTGGCCACGGGATCCGCCATGGCTCAGACCGCCGTGAACACCAGCACGCCGGCGCTCTCCATCGACATCTCATAGGTGGCCTCGCCGTCATGGCTGCCGGCATATTCGATCGCGGTCACCTGAAACGGCCCCTCGACCACGCCGAAATCGGGAATGATCACCTGAAACTCCGGCACCTCCCCATCGAAGAAGATCTGCCGCGCCCGCTCGTCGGTGCCGGCGTCCTTGAACACCCCCGCCCCCGAGATCGCCGCCGATTTCACCCCGGCGCCGGCCAGCAGCTCGCGCCAGCCGCCCTGGCTTTCCAGGCTGGTCACATCGACGCTCTCGGCGTTGAAGCTGACCCGCGTGGCGCGCAGCCCCGCGATGGTCTCGAACTGACCGTCGCCGGTCATGTCCACCTTGATCAGAAGATCCTTGCCGTTCTGGGCACCCATCTGCCGTCTCCCAAGCTAGAGCTGTTCAGTCGTCTTCCACGCGGGCGCGAAAGATCAGGTCGATGCGCCGGATCTGCCCGGCACTGCCGCTGCGCCGGGCGCTGGCGCGTTCGAACCACAGGCCCACCAGCCGCCCCCGGCTCAACCCCGGCGCGGCGCCCTCCAGCGCGTCGCAGATCGCCGCCGCCGCCGCCTTGGCCGCGGCAAACCCCTGCGCCTCGCTGATCACCGAGACGGTGAAGCGGTGCAGCGCCCCGGCGCCAGCGCTGTCCGACCGGCCGCGCACCGCCTCGTCGCCCAGGCTCACATAAAGCTCGGGGACGCTCCCGGCGGGCAGGCCGTCATAGATCGCGCCCCCCACCAGCGCCGCCAGCGCCGCATCCGCGGAGAGCAGCTGATAGACCGCCGCCTGCAGCGGCCCGGCCAGGGCATAGCTCATGCCGCCACCTCCTCATCGGCGAAACAGGCCAGATAGTGACCCGCCGCGTCCGCCTCCGCCACCGCCCGGATGCGATAGATCCGCGCCCCGTCGCGGAACCGCTGCTCCGGCGCCGGGCGCTGCAGCGACCCCACCGGCGCGCCCCGCACCACGATGCGATAGCTCATGTTCGACACCGGCATGCCGGCCTCGGACCGTTCCCGGCCGCTGCGCGGCTGCACATCCGCCCAGAGCTCGCCGAGCGCCGACCAGCTCCGGATCGCCCCACCGGCGCCATCGGGCACCCGCACCGGCGCCTCCAGCACCAGCCGCCGGGTCAGCTGCGGCGCGCTCATCGCACCGCCCCCGGGGTCAGCCGCAGCCGGCGATAGCGCTCGATCAGGCTGCTCACCCCGAAGGGCATGCAGCCGGCCACCAGCGCGGTGTCGTTGCGATATTCGTAATAATGCGCCGCCAGCAGCAGCACCGCCTGCCCCAGATCGGCCGGCAAGCCGCCCCAGTCCGCCGCCATCCCGGCGGCAAAGCCGATCCGAGCATATCCCCCGGTCGGGATCGCCGGCAGCAACACGCCCGCCGGCCGCAACAGCGGCACCTGGCTGTCGGGCACCAACCGATAGCGATCCGCCGCCACCGCAGTCTCCGCCCCTGCGGCATCGACCAGCACGAAGGCCGTCACCGCGCCCACCGGCGCCACCGGGAACCGCGCCGCCCCGGCATCCGCCCCGGCCTCCTCCCAGCCCTCGATCCGCCAGCTGAAGGCGCGGGCGATCAGCACCTTGCCGGTCCGCACCTCGATCGCCGCGATGGCCGCGCGCAGAAAACCCGCCAGCAAATCGTCCTGCAGCCCGTCCTCGCCAAAGCCGCTGCCCAGCCGCAGATGCGACCGGAACTGCGCCACCGGCAGCGCCGCATCCGCGATCGCGGTCTCTTCGCTCAACATCATTCGCCTTCTCCGAAACTCGCAGGCCCCAATCCCGCCGGCTCACCCGGGCGCGGACGCGCACCGCGCCCCCGTGTCGCTCGGACGGAGGGGAGCAGCTAGACAACACGGGGGTTATCCCCGGCACGCGCCCGCCACGGGGACCGGCGATCCGGCCCCGCGATCCGGCCCGCCTAGACGGTGCCGAATTTCAGCAGCTTGATCGCCGCGAAATCGGTGACATCGCCGCCCACCCGCTTGGTGGCGTAGAACAGCACATGCGGCTTGGCACTGAAGGGATCGCGCAGCACCCGCAGATCAGGCCGCTCGGCGATGGTATAGCCGGTCGCGAAATCGCCGAAGGCCACCGCATAGGCACCCGCGGCGATATCCGGCATGTCCTCGGCGATCAGCACCGGATAGCCCAGCAGCCGCGCCGGCTCGGCCGCCGCCAGCCCGTCCGACCACAGGAAGCGGCCGTCGTTGTCCTTCATCTTGCGCAGCACCCCGGCGGTCTTCGAATTCATCACGAAGCTGGCGTTCGCCCGGTACTGCGCCCCCAGCGCATAGACCAGATCGACCACCGGATCGGCATCGGGCAGGCTGCCGGCGGCGCCGGTCAGCACATAGCCCAGATTGCCCCAGCTCCAGCTGGCGTTCTCCACCTTGGTCTGGGTCAGAAAGCCGGTCGGCTTGTCGATACCGTCGCCGCTGACAAAGGCCAGCGCCTCGGCCCGGGCAAATTTGTCGGCGATGCGCCCGGCCAGCCAGCCCTCGATATCGAAGGCGCTGTCGTCCAGCAGCCGCTGGCTCGCCTTCGGCAGCGCGCTCAGCTCGTGCAGCGGGATCGAGATCCGCTCGATCTGCGTGGTGTCGGTCTCGCTCACCGCCCCGGTCTCCGACGCCCAGCCGGCGCCCAGCTCGGTATGGTCGATCAGCACGTCGTACGAGGTCGCCTCCACATGCACCACGCTGGCGATGGCGCGGATCGAGGCGGTCGACTGCAGCACCGACTGCACCGCCTTCGAGGTCTGCGGATCGACCAGATAGCCGCCATCGCTGTTGATCGCCGTGGACATCGCCTTGCCCTCCAGCTCCAGCCCGCGCAGCCCGTCGTCGTCGCCGCAGCGCAGATAGGCATGGAACGCCTTGCGATGCGGCGCGGTCGGATCGGCCGCCGCCGCCAGGGGCGGACGCGCCGCCGCGTGAGTTTTACGATCCAACATGGTCAGTCGCTCTTCCGTTTGTTGACGTTTGGTTTCAATCTCATCGCGGAATCCGCTGATTTCGTGGACTAAGCCGGAAATCTCCCGCTTCACCTCACGCATCAGGGCGCCCGCGTCCCCGGTCGCAACCGGGCCTTGGATCTCGCTCATGTTCCTGTCCTGTCCTTGGGGTTGCTCTCCGCCCGCCGCTGCCGCGCCAGATCGCGCCGCGCGTCGCGCAGGACCGCGGCCAGATCGTGCAGGGCGGCCTCCGCGCCGCCGCTCTTGGCCGCCACCCGGGCGCCCGGCAGCATCGGAAAGGTGACCAGCGACACCTCCCACAGCTCCAGCTCGGTCAGCAGCCGGCCGCCGCCCGGGCCGCGTTCGGCGCGGCGGGTGCGATAGCCGATCGACAGCCCGTCGATCGCCCCCGCCGCCACCAGCGCCGCCGCCTCGCGCCCCGCCTGGGTGGTCTGCAACAGCCGCCCCCGCACCCACAGCCCACGATCGTCCTCGCGCAGCTCCTCCCAGACGCCGATCGGCTGCGCCGGGTCGTGCTGCCACAACAGCTTGACCCTCTGCCCCGCCGCCGCCAGCGCCGCGAGCGAGGCAGCATAGGCGCCCCGGCGGACCACGTCGCCGCCCTGGTCGGCGCGGTCGAACAGGCTGGCATAGCCCGCGATCTCCGCCTCCTCACTCATGCTCAGCGCCGTGCCGAAGCGCGCGAATTTCGTCTCCAGCCCCGCCATCGGGCCGGCTTCCTGATCCATCCGACTGTCTCCCTTTCCCAGATCCCACGCAGACCCGACCTCAGCCGCCGCCCGCCACCAGAACCGATTGCATCGCCTGCGCCAGGATCACCGCAACGACGCCATAGACGGTCAGCCACAGCCGGCGCTCCAGCCGCTCCATCATCTCCTCCAGCCGGTCCAGCCGGCGGCAGATGTTGTCGTGATGGATCTGGCTGACCCGCTCATGCGCCGCCAGCCGCAGCCCCGGCAGGCAGTCGAACGACGCCGCGCGCGGCTCACTCATCCGCGCCGCCATCGGGCCGCGCCGGCAGCCCCAGCAGGACCCGCTTCTCGGCCTCGCTCAGGAATTCCGCCTTGGCCACCCGGCTCCACTGCGCCTCGCGCTCCGCCGCCAGCGCCGGCACCTGGTCCAGATCCGGCTTCAGCTCCACCGCCTCGCCGCCGAAACCGGCCAGCCAATCCGACAGCGCCGCCACCACCCGGCTCGCCAGCGGCAGCACCGACAGCCGATAGAACGCCCGGTTGGCCTCCTGATAATTCGCATAGGTGGCATCGCCCGGGATCCCCAGCAGCATCGGCGGCACCCCGAAGGCCAGCGCGATCTCGCGCGCGGCGGCCTCCTTGGTCTGCTGGAACTCCATGTCGCTGGGAGAGAACCCCATCGGCTTCCAGTCCAGCCCGCCCTCCAGCACCATCGGCCGGCCGGCATTGCGGGCGCCGCGATAATTCGCCTCGATCTCCTCCGACAGCCGGCGGAACTGATCCTCGGCCATCACCCCCTGACCGTCGCCGCCGCGCCAGACCAGCGCGCCCGACGGCCGCGCCGCATTGTCCAGCAGCGACTTCGACCAGCGCGAGGCGCTGTTGTGCACATCCACCGCCATCGCCGCCGCCTGCAACGGCGAGAAGCCGTAATGGTCGTCCTGCGGGTGGAAATTCCGCACATGGCAGATCGGCGACATCGGCCCGGCGCCGTCGAACCGGTGCTTGCGCGCCCCCACCGCATATTCATAGCCCGCCGGCCAGCCATCCGCACCCGGCACCACCCGCATCCGGTCCGAGCGCAGCACATGCAGCTCCAGCGGCAGCGCCGGCGCCCCCGGTTCGCCCGCCGACACCGCCTCGACATAGGCGTTGCCCGACAGCAGCAGCTGGGCATAGAGCGCCTCCAGCAGCTCCGCCCGCCCCTGTGCCGGGTTGGGCCGGCTCACCAGCGCCAGCAGCGGATGGGTCTCGAACCGCCGGCTGCGGTCCTGCAGCACCAGCGGCAGCGCCGCGGCGGCCTCGGCGATCATCTTGACCGCGCGATAGGCCACCGGGTTGGCCATGAAGCCGCTGCGGGTCAGCGACACCGCATCGCGCGGGCTCCAGGCCACCCGCCCGGCGGTCTGCCAGGCGATCACCGGCCCGGCCGCACTGGCCTTGCGCTCAGGGACAGCCTGCGCTCTGCCGCGCCGCAGGAAATCGAATGCCATGATGCGATGCTCCTCTCTCCGACCGCGCCGCCTGAGCGGCCCATCGGCTTGGTTGCGAGGGTTATGACAGCAAGGAACGAACGGCCCGCAAACGCGGCGCGCGGTGCGCAGGCAACGGGGGCGAGACGAAACAGATTGCCTCGCTCCGCGGCCCGACCTCCGAACCGAGGTTCGCACCCGGCCCGAGGGTGGGTGCGATTTCGCACCCTGGGGGCGGGTCGGGTGCGAACCGGGGCTGACGCCCCGGGAAACGCCTCCCCCCTCACAACACCCGCAACCGCGGCCGCCGCCAGCCCGACGCCGGCGTCACCACCAGTTCGTGCAGCGCCCAGACCAGCGCATCGACCCGGTCGGGCGACCCCGGCCCGTCATAGCCGCGCTGGGTCATCCGGCACATCTGCTCCTCCAGCTCGGCAAGCCCGCGCAGATGCCGCACCCGCCCCTGTTCGTAGAGCGCCACCACCGGCTCGGCCCGCGCCACCTTGCCCCGGCTCGCCCGCACCGCGCGGAACGGCACCAGCGGATCGACCTGCCGCAGCACCTCCTCGACCAGCTGACCGCCCTGGTTGACTTCGGCCACCAGCCGCTCGGCACCGAACTCCTGCATCGCGCGGATCGCCTCGCGCGCCCAGACCGTCGGCCCGGCGCCACGCAGCGTGCGGTCCGCCAGCACCCAGACCCGCCAGTCCTGCGGCGGCCCCTGCAGCTGCGCGCCGGCCACCACGATGCCGCAGGCATCGGCCCCGGCGCCCCCGGTCACCGCCGGGTCCAGCGCCACCACCACCCGGTCCAGCGCCGGCGCCTTCTCGACCCGCGCCGCCTCCAGCATGGCGGAGGTCCAGAGCGCCCCTTCGGCATCCTCCAACAGCACGCCGTCCAGCTCCTGCCGCCCCAGCCGGGTGCCGGCATAACGCGCCCGCACCTCGGCCAGAAACGACGCCGCCAGATTGGCCCGGTTCGCCTCGGTCGGCGCCTGGGTCACCACCGTCGACGGCGAAGCCAGCAGCGCCTTCAGCGCCGCCACGTTCTGCGGCGTCGTGGTGACGCAGACCCGCGGGTCGTCGCCCAGCCGCAGCGCGAATTGCAGCATGTCCCAGGGCGCCTCGGCCTTGGGCCATTTCGCCAGCTCGTCGGCCCAGGCGGCATCGAACTGCGGCCCGCGCAGCCCGTCCGGATCCTGCGCCGAAAACGCCTGCGCCTCGGCACCGTTGGGCCAGATCAGCCGCCGCTCCGACGCCTTCCAGACCGGCCGCCGGTCGGGCGGCGAGCAGGCCAGAATACCGCTGTCGCCGCGGATCATCACATCGCGCACCTGATCGTAGGTCTCGCCCACCAGCGCCACCCGCCGGCAGCGCCCCCGATCCAGCGGCAAGGCGCCCTCGACCTGCGCCCGCACCCATTCGGCCCCGGCCCGGGTCTTGCCGGCGCCGCGCCCGCCCAGGATCACCCAGGCCCGCCACGCCCCCTCGGGCGGCAGCTGATGCGGCAGCGCCCAGAACTCGAAAAGATAAGGGAGGGCACAAAGCCCCCCCTCACCGATCTCCTCCAGAAACTGCTCACGGATCGCAGCAGGCGCGGAGGCGAGCCAGGCGGCACCCGATCTCAAGTCGGGCGGCGTCGAGGTCCAGGGCATATCCACCCTGTGCAATTCCCGTTTTACGCTGTTGCTGTTCGACAAAACATTCCTCCACTTTCTGGCAGGAGCGGATCAGGCGTCCGGCCTGC
>JBFXGQ010000036.1:0-16021 GCA_050177915.1 Pseudodonghicola sp.
GCCTGTGCTATGCCTTCGCGGTGGCGGGGTTCTTCGCCTTCATCACCGGGGCGCCGCTGGTGGCCGCCGCCTGGTACGACCTGAGCCCGGCGGCGCTGGGGCTGGGGATCGGCATCATCACCGCGGGTTTCATGGTGGGCAACTTCGTCTCGGGTCTGTTGCGGGCGCGGACCGAGCTGGTGACCATGGTGCTGGCCGGCCGGGTCTTTGCCACGCTGGGGCCGATCGGCGGGCTGGTGCTGTTCTTTTCGGGGGCCGGCACGCTGTGGGTGTTCTTCGGGTCGGCCGTCGTGGTGGGCTTCGGCAACGGGCTGACCAATGCCAATGCCAACGCCGGGGTGATGTCGGTGCGGCCGCGGCTGGCGGGCAGCGCCTCGGGGCTGTCGGGGGCGATGACGGTGGCGCTGGGGGCGGTGATGACCAGCCTGACCGGCGCCCTGGTGACCCCCGAGCATGCGCCCTATGTCGTGCTGGGCATCATGCTGGGAACCAGCGTGCTGGGGCTGATCGCCGCGCTTTATGTGCGCTGGGTGGACAAGCGCGATCCGCTGCCGCCCGGGCTTTGATCCGATCGCGCCCGGTGGGGGCCTGAAGGCTTTTCAATCGCGCCCGCCCGTGCTAGGCGGCCCGCCATAACAGTCCCGCCCGGAGAGCCCTTTCGGGCGGCCAGTCTTAGGAGCAAGCCCCATGGCCCTGGAACGCACGTTCTCGATCATCAAACCCGACGCCACCCGCCGCAATCTGACCGGCAAGATCAACGCCAAGTTCGAGGACGCCGGCCTGCGCATCATCGCGCAGAAGCGGATCCTGATGACCAAGGCGCAGGCCGGCGAATTCTACGGCGTGCACAAGGAACGTCCGTTCTACGACGAGCTGTGCGAGTTCATGTCGTCGGGCCCGGTCGTGGTGCAGGTGCTGGAAGGCGAGAACGCCATTGCCAAGAACCGTGAAGTGATGGGCGCCACCAACCCGGCCGACGCCGCCGCCGGCACCATCCGCGCCGAATTCGCCGAGTCGGTCGGCGAGAACTCGGTCCACGGCTCCGACGCGCCGGAAACCGCCGCGGTCGAGATCGCCTATTTCTTCGCCGGCACCGAGCTGGTCGGCTGAGACAAGACGCCTTGAGCGGATTGGAAAGGGGGCCTTCGGGTCCCCTTTTGTTTTTCCGGCGACGGGGGCGCGAAGGGCCGCGCCCGACCCTGGGTGGGCGCTGCTAGGTCTGAGCGGTTCGGGGCGGGCGCGCTCTGCCGAACATCCCGTCGGCGCCGAACGCAAACGATGCGCCCTCCCGGGGGGAGGGTCGGGCGCGGCCCGGCCTGCGGCCGGGCGACCCATCACTTCTGGCTTAGCGCCGCCGCTCGATCACCCCGATGGCGTCGAGCGCGGCCTCCAGCGCGCTCATCGCCGGATCGCTGCCGGCCTTGGCTTCGGCGCAGAGCGCATCGAAGCGGTGGCGCAGCGCCGCCTTCTCGTCGCCCTGGCAATCGTTCCACGGCCGGCCCTGCAACCCCATGACCATGGCGTAATAGGCGATGAAATGCGGCTTGCTGCCGGATTTCAGCAGCTTGGTATAGGCGGCATCGGGGCCGAGCGCGCGCAGTTCCGCGGCCGAGCGGATGCCGGCGCGGGCATAGGTTTCCACCGAGGCGGGGCCGAGGTTGCGGATGATCGAGACCGGGTCGGACATGGCGCGATCCTAGCCCGCGGCGCGGCGGCTGCCAATCGCGGTCGTGCGCTCAGCGGGGGTCCTGGTCCTGCGTCGACACATCGTTGTGCAACAGCCGGCGGGGATCGGCCTGATCGTCGCTCTCGGTCAGCTCCATCACCGCCAGCGCCTGATCGCGGCACTGAAAGATCAGCTCCTGCGTGGTGCGGTCGGCGGCCTCGGCGTCGCGGGCCTCGACATGGGTCAGCACGGCGCGCCAGATCTCGGCATTCTCGCGGCGCCGCTGCGGGGTGCGGAAATCGACGTGGAACTCGCGCCACAGCAGCGACCAGACGATATCGTTGGCATTGCCCTTGATGGTGCGTTGCAGGATGGCGCTGTGCGAACAGCGCGACAGCGCCGTGCCGATCCGCCCCGAGGTGAGCGCGAAGCGCATCGGCTTGCAGGCCTCGTCCCGCGCCAGCGTCTCCAGCGCCTCGACGCGGCGGCGCAGCTCGGCCAGATCGGGCGGGGTCCACATCAGCGCGGCATAGCGCGCGCTGAGCCCCAGCAGGGTGCCGTGGATATTCAGGGCGTCTGCCAGCGTGTCCTTGTCGAAGGTGCCCACCACCGCACCGCGCCGGGGGTAGAGATCGGCCAGCCCGCGGTTGGTCAGGATCCGCAGCGCGTCGCGGACCGGGCCGCGGCTGACGTCGTAATAGGCGGCAAGGTCGGTCTCGACCAGCCGGTCGCCGCTGCGGAACTCGCCGGCCATGATCCGCCGGGTCAGGTCGTCCGATATGCGTTCCGGCAGATCGCGGTGGCCGCGCCAGGTCAGCGGATCGCCGTCCGAATCGCCCATCGCCGTGCGTCGAAAAGGAGCTGTTTCCCGCATCTCACCCTCGATACTCTGTCATTTTCTATATACTAACATATTGAAAAATATAATGAAAGAAGAAAATTGAAGACAATTGACGAAATTCACGGTTTCAGCCTACTCTTGGGGGGCGATCAGGGCCGGGCAGGGAGGTCAGGCCCTGATCGCCACATTCAGGGAGGAGAATAATATGTCGCGTATCCGCAAGGGCGCGAGCGCAATCGCTTTGTCTTGCGCTCTGCTCGGGGGGCTTGCCATGCCCCTTTCGGCCGAGGTCACCGGCCAGCTCACCGTCGCCCTCGCCGCCGAATCCACCACCATGGACCCGGCCAGATATTCCGCCGGCGTCGATCAGTATTTCATCGGCACCATGTTCGAGATGCTGGTCAAGCCGATGCCCGACGGCAGCCTGGCCAACTGGCTGGCCGAAAGCTGGTCGGTGGACGAGACCGATCCGCAAAAGCCGGTGATCGACGTCCATATCCGCCCCGGCGTGACCTTTCACAACGGCGATCCGCTGACCGCGGCGGATTTCGAATTCTCCTATCAGCGTCAGGCCGATCCGAACGTGTCGCGCTGGTCGCATTTCCAGGCCAATGTCGAACGGTTCGAGATCGTCGACGACCTGCATTTCCGGCTGCACTTCAAAAAGCCCGATTCCGCCTATGTCGCCAATTACCTGCAGCTCTGGGCGATGCCGAAGGCCTATTTCGAGCAGGTCGGCGACGAGGGGTTCGGCAAGCACCCCGTCGGCACCGGCCCGTGGAAATTCGTGTCGCGCAAGGTCAAGGAAGAGCTGCGGCTCGAGGCCTATGACGGCTACTGGAACCAGGATTACCGCCCCGGCGTCAAGGAGCTGGTGGTCAAGATCATCCCCGAGGATCTGACCCGCGTCGCGGCGCTGCAGACCGGCGATGTGGACTGGATCGACAACGTGCCGCCGGCGATGCTGGCCGACGTCAAGGCGCTGTCGGGGATCGCCACCGCGACGATGCCGGCGGGCAACCACCTGTTCCTCGACATGGACACCATCCCCGAGGGGCCGCTGCAGAACGTCAAGGTGCGCCAGGCGATCGCCCATGGCATCGACATGGACGCGATCATCGACTCGGTGCTGTTCGGTCAGGGCGAACGTTATGCCGAGGTGGCCGAGGGCGCGACCGGCTACAACCCCGACCTGAAGCCGTTCGACTACGATCCGGCCAAGGCGATGAAGCTGCTGGCCGAGGCGGGCTATCCCAAGGGGTTCGACATCGACTGCTACAACCTGATCACCCCGCGCGAGCCCAACATGAAGGAGATGGGCGAGGCGATGTTTGCCTATCTCGGCACCATCGGGGTGCGCTGCAAGGTGGTCAATCTGGAATACGGCGCCTGGATCAGCCTCGGCCGCCGCGACGAGAAGACCGACCAGCTGAACGGCGGGCTGATCTCGTGGATGTGGGGGCAGGGGGTGCCGGGCGATCCGGCGGTGGCCTGGGGCGGCCATCTGCACAGCTATCAGCCGGGCCACGGCTGGGGCAGCTATTCGCATGTCAACGATCCCGAGTTCGACCGCATGATCGAAGAGGCCAGCGCCATCATGGAGCCGGAGGCGCGCGCCGCCAAGCTGCGCGAGATCGCCGCGCGCAAGCACGAGCTGGTGCTGGGCGGGCTGACCACCTATCAGCCGCTGGTCACCATGGCCTGGCATGGCGACAAGGTCAGCTACCAGCCCTGGCCCTATCCCGGGTATTGGAGGAATTTCCAGGAAATCGGCCTGAAGGCCGCCGAGTAACCTCCCCCAACTGCCGCCCGTGCGCCCTGCGGCGACGGGCGGCATTTTTCCCATTCGATCAAAGGACCGCTTTCCATGACCCGGTTCGTCATGCGGAGGATCCTGCAGGGGCTGTTCAGCATCCTGGGGGCCTCCGTCATCATCTTCATCGTGACCCGGCTGAGCGGCGATCCCGTCGTGCTGATGCTGCCGCCCGAGGCGCCGGAGGCACTGGTCACCCAGATGCGCGAGCGGCTCGGGCTCGATCTGCCGATCTGGCAGCAATATCTGATGTTCCTGCGCGACGCGCTGGCCGGGGATTTCGGCACCTCCTACCGCTGGGAGATGCCGGTGCGCGACCTGATCTTCGAACGGCTGCCGGCGACGGTCTATCTGGCCTCGGCCGCGCTGGTGTTCTCGCTGATGCTGTCGATCCCCTTCGGGGTGCTCAGCGCGGTGCGGCGCGGATCGTGGATCGACCGCTTCGCCAAGGGGGTCGCCATGCTGGGGCAGGCGATGCCGAACTTCTGGGTCGGGCTGTTGCTGATCATCGTCTTCGCCATCAAGCTGGAGTGGCTGCCCGCCTATGGCGCCGATACCCCGGCCCATGTGATCCTGCCCGCCATCGCGCTGGGCTGGTATCCGGTCGCAGCCCAGACCCGCATCGTGCGTTCTGCCATGCTGGACGTGCTGGACAGCGATTACATCCGCATGGGCCGTTCGGTCGGCGTGCCCGAGGGGCTGCTGGTGTGGAAATACGCCTTTCGCAACGCCGCGGTGCCGCTGGTCACCATGATGGGGGTCTATTTCGCCTCGATGCTGGGCGGCGCCTTCGTGGTCGAGGTGGTCTTCGCCTGGCCCGGTCTGGGCCGCACCGTGGTCGAGGCGCTGTTCGCCCGTGATTTCCCCGTCGTGCAGGCCGGCGTGCTGTTCGCCGCCGTCATGTTCGTCGTCGCCAACCTGCTCGTGGATCTGTCCTACGGGCTGATCGACCCGAGGATCCGCCATGACCGCTGAAACCATCGCTCCCGGCCCGCGCGGTCTGCGCGCGCTGTCGCTCAGCCTGTTCGGCACCGGCTTTCCCTGGATCTCCGGCGGCATCCTGATCGCGGTGCTGCTGCTGGCGGCCTTCGGCCCGATGATCTCGCCCTGGCGGCCCGAGGCGCTGGACCTGCGCGCCGCCTTCCAGCCGCCGTTCTGGGCCGAGGGCGGCAGTTGGGCGCATCCGCTGGGCACCGACAACCTGGGCCGCGACATCCTCAGCCGGATCATCGCCGGCACCCGGATCTCGGCCATCGTCGCCTTCTGGGCCATCGTGCTGTCGGGCGCGCTGGGCACGCTGATCGGCATGATCGCGGGGTATTTCGGCGGCTGGACCGACACGGTCATCATGCGGCTGGTCGACATGCAGCTGTCGATCCCGCCGCTGGCGCTGGCGCTGATCCTCGCCGCGGTGCTGGACCCGGGGCTCGAGGCGGTGGTGATCGTCATCGTCGTCACCTACTGGAGCTGGTACGCCCGCATCGTGCGCGGCGAGATCCTGTCGCTGCGCGAACGCGAATATGTGGCGCTGGCGCGGATCGCCGGCTGCGGCCCGCTGATCATCTTCGCCCGCCACCTGGCCCCCAATATCGTCAACACCCTGCTGGTGCTCGCCACGCTGCAGGTCGGGCAGGTGATCATCTTCGAAGCCTCGCTCAGCTTCCTCGGGCTCGGCATCCAGACCCCGGATATCTCCTGGGGCGTCATGCTGGCCGATGCGCGCGGCTATATCACCAACGCCTGGTGGGCGATCACCATGCCGGGCGTCGCCATCATGCTGACCTGCCTCGCCTCGAACCTGTTCGGCGACTGGCTGCGCGATGTGCTCGATCCGAAAAGGAAACAGCTATGACTGTCATGGACCCGATCGCCCCGGCGCCGGCGCTGGAGGTGCGCAACCTGGTGACCGAGCTGCGGCTCAGGCGCGGCCATCTGCGCCCGGTCGACGGGGTGAGCTTCGCGGTCGGTCACGGCCAGACCCTGGGCATCGTCGGCGAAAGCGGCTCGGGCAAGTCGATGACCTGCCTGTCGCTGCTGCGGCTGCTGCCGCGCCCGGGCGGCCGGATCGCCGGCGGCGAGGTGATCGTCGGCGGCACCGATCTGACCAAGCTCAGCGAAAAGGAGCTGGCGCGCGACTGGCGCGGGCGGCGGATCTCGATGGTGACGCAGGACCCGATGTCGTCGCTGAACCCGGTCTATTCGATCGGCGATCAGGTCGGCGCGCCGCTGCGCTATCACGATCTGGTGCACAGCCGGGCCGAGGCGCGGGCGCGCGCCGCCGATGCGCTGGGCCGGGTCCGCATCCCGTCGCCCGAGGCGCGGCTGGACGACTACCCGCACCAGTTCTCGGGCGGCATGCGCCAGCGCGTGGTCTCGGCCATGGCGATCGCCTGTGCGCCCGAGGTGATGATCGCCGACGAGCCGACCTCAAGCCTTGATGTCACCATCCAGGTCAAGATGATGGATCTCTATCGCCAGATCCAGGAGGAGACCGGCGTCGCCATCGTGCTGATCACCCATGACATGGGCGTCGCTGCCTCGATCTGCGACCGCATCGCGGTGATGTATGCCGGCCGCATCGTCGAACAGGGGCCGGCGCGGGCGGTCTTCGCCAATCCGGGCCATCCCTATACCCAGGCGCTGCTCAGCGCGATCCCCAAGCTGGGGGAGAAGCGCAAGCGGCTCTACGCGCTGGGCGGGCAGCCGCCGTCGCTGATGGCGATGCCCAAGGGCTGCCGGTTTGCGCCGCGCTGCGCGCTGGCCGATGCGAAATGCCTGTCTGCCTATCCCGGCGACAGCGATCTGGGATCGGACCACCGCGCCGCCTGCTGGCGCCTGTCGGAAGGAGGCGCGCCCGATGCTGCTTGAGGCCCATGAGCTGAAGAAACATTACACCACCCGCAACGGCGTGGTGAAGGCGGTGGATGGCGTCAGCTTCGCGCTGGAGCCGGGCAAGACCTTTGCCCTGGTCGGCGAAAGCGGCTGCGGCAAGAGCACGCTGGCCAAGCTGATGCTGCTGCTGGAACGGCCGACCTCCGGTTCGGTGCGCTATCGCGGGCAGGAAGTGTCGGGGCTGCGCGGCCGGGCGCTGCGCCAGTTCCGCCGCGAGGTGCAGGCGGTGTTCCAGGACCCCTATGCCTCGCTCAACCCGCGGCTGAGGGTCGGCAAGATCGTCGCCGAGCCGATGCTGGCGCAGGGCGACCTGAGCCGGGCCGAGATCGCCAAGCGGGTCGAGGAGGCGCTGGAAGTCGTGGGCCTGCATGCCGCCGCCGCCAAGCTCTATCCGCACGAGTTCTCGGGCGGTCAGCGGCAGCGGATCGCGGTGGCCCGCGCGCTGGCGGTGCGCCCCGAGGTGGTGATCCTGGACGAACCGACCTCGGCGCTCGACGTGTCGATCCGGGCGCAGATCCTGAACCTGCTGTCGGATGTGCAGGACGAATTCGGCCTGTCCTATCTGATCATCGCCCATGACCTCGCGCTGGTGGAGCATTTCAGCCATGCCACCGGGGTGATGTATCTGGGCAATATGGTCGAGCAGGGCCCGACCGATGCCGTCTTCGGCGCGCCCTCGCACCCCTATACCCAGGCGCTGCTGGCCTCGGCGCCGCGACCCGATCCGGACCACCGCCTGCCCACCGATGTGATCATCGGCGAGATCGGCTCGGCGATGAAGGTGCCGGCCGGCTGCCCGTTCCATCCGCGCTGTCCGAAACGCTTCGGCCCCTGCGACGGCGAAAACCCCGAACGTCATATCACCGCGCCCGGAGCCTGGGCGCGCTGCCATCTGCTGACCGGTCAGGCCGCCCCTGCCGGCGCCCCCCGACTGGACCACTTCGAAAGGACCGCACCATGACCCAGACCACCGCCGCATCCTCTGCCGCCGCCGCATCGGGCGAAGCGGACTATCTCGCCCGCGTGCGCGCGGCGCAGGCCGCCAACTGGCCCAAGGGGGTGCCGACCGAGGCCGCCTATCCGCATGGCGAGGTCGGCATCACCGACTATCTGCGCGCCTGGGCGGCGGTGCAGCCGGAAAAGGTGCTCTACAACTTCTACGGCGGCACCATCAGCTATGGCGAGATGGACCGGCTCAGCGACCGTTTCGCCGCGCGGCTGGCCGCCGACGGGGTGGCGCCGGGCGACCGGGTGGCGGTCTTCATGGGCAATTGCCCGCAGTTTGCCGTGGCCTTCTTCGGCATCCTCAAGGCCGGCGCGGTGCATGTGCCGGTCAACCCGATGTTCCGCGAGCATGAGCTGATCTACGAGCTGAACGATGCCGATGCCGAGGTGATGGTGGCCGCCGACGTGCTGGTGCCGCTGGTGCAGTCGGTGCGGGGGCAGGTCAAGCTGCGCAAGCTCTATTCCACCGGCATGGGCGACTGGGTGCCGGCGCAGCCGGCGTTCTACTGCCCGCCGGCGATCGGCGCGACCGCGGCGGGGCGCGCCGTCCCCGAGGGGACCGAGGATTTCATCGCCGCGCTCGAGGCCTGCGACGCGCCGGTGCCGCAGATCGCCACCGATCTCGATGCGGTGGCGGCGCTGAACTACACCGGCGGCACCACCGGCATGCCCAAGGGTTGCGTGCATACCCAGCGGCACATGATCTATACCGCCGCGACCACCTGCACCATGGGGACCGAGCTGAGCCGCGACAGCGTGGCGGTCTGCTTCCACCCGATGTTCTGGATCGCCGGCGAGGATATGGGGCTGCTGTTCCCGGTGTTCTCGGGCTGCACCTGCATCCTGCTGGGGCGCTGGGACGCGGTGACCTTCATGTCGGCGGTGCACAGCCAGCAGCCCGATCAGGTGTCGATGCTGGTCGACAACGCGGTCGAGGTGATGGAGCACCCCGAACTCGGTCAATACGACCTGACCTCGATCCGCACCACGCGGGTCTCCTCCTTCGTCAAGAAGCTGAACCACAGCTATCGCAGCCGCTGGCACGAGCTGACCGGCTCGGTGATGGCCGAGGCGGCCTGGGGCATGACCGAGACCCATACCTGCGACACCTTCACCACCGGCTATCAGGACGGCGACTGGGATCTGGACCAGCAGCCGGTCTTCGTCGGCATGCCCTGCCCGGGGACCGAGTTCAAGATCTGCGACTTCGACAGCGGCGCGCTGAAGCCGCTGGGCGAGGAGGGCGAGATCTGCGTGCGCTCGCCGTCGCTGCTCAGCGCCTATTGGAACAAGCCGGAGGCGACGGCGGAATCGATCAAGGGCGGCTGGCTGCACACCGGCGATATCGGCGTGCTGGACGACAAGGGGCTGCTGCACTTCCTCGGTCGCCGCAAGGAGATGCTGAAGGTCAAGGGCATGTCGGTGTTCCCGGCCGAGCTTGAGGCGATGCTGGGCCGGCATCCGGCGATCATCGGCTCGGGCGTGATCGGCCGGCCCGATGCCGACAAGGGGCAGGTGCCGGTGGCCTTCGTCACCCTGGCCGAGGGCAAGCAGGCCACGGCCGAGGAGATCGAGGCCTGGTGCGCCGACGAGATGGCGATCTACAAACGCCCCGAGGTCCGGGTCGTCGAGGCGCTGCCGATGACCGCCACCGGCAAGGTGAAGAAGGACGAGCTGGCCAAGCTCTTGTGAGCGGCCGGGTCAGGAACCAGAGATGACAGACACCGTGAAAAAGATACTGATCGCCAACCGTGGCGAGATCGCCATCCGCGTCGCCGAGGCGGTGGCCGAGCTGGGCCATGTGCCGGTGGCGATCTATTCCGAAGACGACGCCGGCGCGCTGCATGCGCGCAAGGCCGCCCAAGCGCAGCCGCTGGCGGGGCGGGGGGCGCGCGCCTACCTCGATATCGCGGCGGTGATCGACGCCGCCCGTCGCGCCGGCGCCGATGCCATCCACCCCGGCTATGGCTTTCTGAGCGAGAGCGCCGAATTCGCCCGCGCCGTCGCCGACGCCGGGCTGATCTTCATCGGCCCGTCACCCGACGCGCTGGAGGAGCTGGGCGACAAGACCCGCGCCCGCCGTCTGGCCCAGCGGGTCGGCGCGCCGGTCAATCCGGGGCTCGACCGCGCCGCCGATCTGGACGGGCTGCGCGCCTTCATGCAGGGGCTCGACGGGGCGCCGATCGTGCTCAAGGCGGTGGCCGGCGGCGGCGGCCGCGGCATGCGCATCGTGCGCGATCCGGCGCAGCTGGCGCAGGCCTTCGACGAGGCCAGCGCCGAGGCCGGCGCCGCTTTCGGCAATGCCGCGATCTATGCCGAACGGTTCCTGGAACGGGCCCGGCATATCGAGGTTCAGGTGCTGGGTGACGGCAGCGACGCGGTGCATCTGTGGGACCGCGACTGCACCCTGCAGCGGCGCTATCAGAAACTGGTCGAGATCGCACCGGCGCCGGCGCTGGACCCCGATCTGCGCCAGCGGCTGCTGGACAGCGCGGTGCAGATGGCCCGCGCGGTGGGCTACTGCGGGCTCGGCACCTTCGAATATCTGGTGGGCCACGACGGCGCGCTGGCCTTTATCGAGGCCAACCCGCGGCTGCAGGTCGAACACACCGTGACCGAGGCGGTTACCGGCGTCGATCTGGTGCAGGCGCAGATCCGGGTGGTGCTGGGCGCCAGCCTGTTCGAACTGGGGCTGACCCAGCATCAGGTGCCGGCGCCGCGCGGCCATGCGGTGCAGCTGCGCGTGAACATGGAGAAGATGGGCGCCGATGGCGGTGCGCTGCCCACCGGCGGGCGGATCGCGGTCTACGAGGCACCGGGCGGTCCCGGCGTGCGGGTCGATGGCGCCGGCTATGCCGGGCTCAGCCCGTCGCCGGCCTTCGACAGCCTGCTGGCCAAGCTGATCGTGCACGGGACCGGGCGGCTGCCCGAGGTGCTGGCGCGGGCGCGCCGGGCGCTGCGCGATTTCCGCATCGAGGGGGTGGAGACCAATATCCCCTATCTGATGGCGCTGCTCGACCTGCCGGAACTGGCCGAGGGCACCGCCCACACCCGGCTGGTCGAGGAGCGGGCGGCGGCGCTTTATGAGGCCGCCGCGGCGATGCCGGCGCCGGCCACTGCGTGCTGTGCCGGGACCAAGGCAGACAACGATCCGCTGGCGGTGCTGGCTTATGGCAAGACCTGTGGCGCGGCCGGCAGTGCGCGCGCCCGCGCGGCCGATCTGGGCGCGGGTGTGGTGCCGGCGCCGATGCAGGGCACCATCCTGTCGGTCAAGGCGGCGGTGGGGGACGCGGTTTCGACCGGCGGCGCCGTCCTGGTGATGGAAGCGATGAAGATGCAGCATACCATCCTGGCCGAGACCGCCGGGCGGCTGCGCGAGATCTTCGTGAAACCGGGCGATACCGTCTATGTCGGCGATCCGCTGTTCGCGCTGGAGGCCGACGCCAGCCTCGAGGCCGAGGCGCGGGAAGAGGTGCGGATCGACCCCGACCACATCCGTCCCGATCTGGCCGAACTGCTGGAGCGGCGCGGCTATACCCGCGACGCGGCGCGCCCCGAGGCGATCGCCAAGCGTCATGCGCAGGGCAAGCGCAGCGCGCGCGAGAACCTGGCCGATCTCTGCGATGCCGGCAGTTTCACCGAATACGGCGATCTGGTGATCGCGGCGCAGCGGTCGCGGCGCAGCCTCGACGACCTGATCCGCAACACCCCCGCCGACGGGCTGATCACCGGCATGGGCCAGGTCAACGCCGATCTGTTCGGGCCGGAGCGGTCGCGCTGCGGCATCCTGCACTACGACTACACCGTGCTGGCCGGCACCCAGGGCAAGATGAACCACGAAAAGACCGACCGCATGCTGCATGTGATCGAGCGCAACCGGGTGCCGATGATCTTCTTCTGCGAGGGCGGCGGCGGCCGGCCGGGCGATGTCGACGTGCAGTCGATCTCGGGGCTGCATGTGTTGACCTTCAACATGCAGGCGCGGCTGTCGGGGCTGGTGCCGATGGTGGGCATCGGCTCGGGCCGCTGCTTCTCCGGCAATGCGGCGCTGCTGGGCTGCTGCGACGTGGTGATCGCCACCCGGGAATCGACCATCGGCATGGGTGGCCCGGCGATGATCGAGGGCGGCGGTCTGGGCATCTATCGCCCCGAGGAGGTCGGCCCCAGCGGCGTGCAGTCGGAAAACGGCGTCATCGACATCCTGGTCGAGGACGAGGCCGAGGCGGTCGCGGTGGCGAAACAGTATCTGTCCTACTTCCAGGGCCCGGTGGCCGAATGGCAGGCGCCTGACGCCCGGGCGCTGCGCCATGTGGTCCCCGAGAACCGGATGGAGGCCTATGACGTCCATGCCGCCATCGAGGGGATCGCCGATCTGGACAGCGTGCTGGAGCTGCGCGCCGAATTCGCCCCCGGCATGGTCACCGCGCTGATCCGGGTGGCCGGCCGGCCGATGGGGGTGGTGGCCAACAACCCCAAGGTGATGGCCGGCGCCATCGAGAGCCCCGGCGCCGACAAGGCGGCGCGGTTCCTGCAGCTCTGCGATGCGCATGACCTGCCGGTGATGTTCCTGTGCGACACGCCGGGCATGATGGTGGGGCCGGAGATCGAGAAGACCGCGCTGGTGCGCCATTGCTCGCGGCTCTTCGTGATCGGCGCCAACCTTGAGGTGCCGACCTTCACCTTCGTGCTGCGCAAGGCCTACGGGCTGGGTGCGCAGGCGATGGCGGGCGGCTCGTTCCGGGCGCCGCGCTTCGTCGCCTCCTGGCCCACCGGCGAGTTTGGCGGCATGGGGCTGGAGGGGGCGGTCAAGCTCGGCTTCCGCAAGGAGCTGGAGGCGGTGGCGGACCCGGAGGAGCGCAAGGCGCTCTACGACAGCATGGTCGCCCGGATGTACGAGCGCGGCAAGGCGATCAGCACCGCCTCGATGTTCGAGATCGACGCGGTGATCGACCCGGCCGAGACCCGCGACTGGATCCTGACCGCGCTGGAAAGCGCCCCGGTGCCGGCACCGCGCGCCGGCAAGAAACGTCCCTGGGTCGATGCCTGGTAAGACATAGGGTCCAGGGGGCCGCCCGGTTCCGGCGGGGCGGCCCCCCCCGGCCGGGCGTGCCTTTGCCGGTTTTGCGCGCCCGGCAGGTTTGCCACATGTTAACCTTCTGGTTGCGGGCGGGGATTAAGACTGGTCTTGTCCCCGCCGGCTGTGCTGGGATCGGCCAAGTCACCAACCGGAGTCGTTCCATGTCCCTCTGCCGCCGTCTTGTCGCCGCCCTTGGTCTGTTCGGGGCCGCGATGCTGGCGGGCTGCGGCCATTCGCCCGATCTGATCGGCGTCGACAATCCGCGCGTTCCGGCGCTGAGCGTGCCGGAGGCGCGGCAGCACCGGGTCTTCGTCACCACCACCCGCGCCGCCTCCGCGCGCGAAGGGGTGTTCTATTCCGGCGAGCGGTCGTCGGAACTGGCGCTGGCCTCGGTGGTGGTGACGGTGCCGCCCGGCCATGTCGAGGGCAAGGTCGAGCGCGCCCGCCGGCTGCCGCCCGATCCGCGACAGCAGTTCACGGCGGTCGATCCGGTCACCTACGACGGCGAGCCGGACTTCGTGCGGGCGATCGACGCCGAGCTGGCCAGGCGCCCGCCGGCGGACCGCCGCATCCTGTTCTTCGTCCATGGCTATGACATCACGATGAGCGACGCGGTGCTGCGGGCCGGGCAGTTCGTGCAGGATTCCGGTTTTCGCGGCGTGCCGGTGGTGTTCTCCTGGGCCTCGGCCGGGCGCCGGATGCGCTATGTCTACGACATCAACAGCGTGCTTGCCGCGCGGTCGCTGATCGACGATGCCTCGGCCATCCTGACCCGGACCCGGGCGCAGGGCTTCGATGTCTTCGCCCATTCGATGGGGACGCTGCTGGTGATGGAGGTTCTGGTGCAATCCGATCTGGCCGGCACGCTGGACCAGAGCGGCAAGCTCGACAACATCATGCTGGCGGCGCCGGATATCGACATCGACGTGTTCCGCTCGCAGCTGGGGCAGATCCGCCGCAAGCCGGGCAATATCTTCGTGCTGGTGTCGCAGGACGATTTAGCGCTGCAGCTGTCGCGCCGGGTCTCGGGCGGGGTCGACCGGGTCGGCGCCGCCGATGCGGCCGAGCTGGGCAAGCTGGGGGTGACGGTGATCGACCTGAGCCAGATCCACGATTCGGATTCCGGCACCCATCGCAAGTTCGCGGGATCGCCCGAGGTGGTGCAGATGATCGGCCATATGCTGCAAAAGCAGAACTACGGCCAGCCGCCCCGGCCGCCCTCGGTGCTTGAGGTTCTCGAGGGCGTGCCGGTGCTGCGCGATCTGCTGCCCTGACCGCGACTGTGGCGGCCAGGGCGAGGAGGGGCTCAGCTGCCGGTGAAGGCAGGCTTGCGTTTCCCGACGAAGGCGGCGGCGGCCTCCCGGTGGTCGGCGGTGGTGGAGGACAGGATGTGGTTGCGCGCCTCCTGATCGAAACAGGCGCCAAGGCTGCCGCCGGCCTCGGCCAGCGCGATGTTCTGCTTGATCCGGCCCAGCGTCAGCGTCGGCCCCGCCGCCAGCGCGGCGGCCAGCGCGCGCGCCTCCTGCTGCAGGCTGTCGGCAGCCACCGCCCGGGTCATCAGGCCCAGCTCGGCGGCCTCGCGGCCCGACAGCAGCGGTGAGGTCAGATAAAGCTCGCGCGCCTTGGCGGCGCCGAGGATCTGGGTGAGGAAATAGGTGCCGCCGAAATCGCCCGACAGGCCCACCTTGGCGAAGGCGGTGGTGATCTTGGCCTCCTCGGCGCAGATCCGCAGGTCGCAGGCCAGCGCCAGCGACAGCCCGGCGCCGGCGCAGGAGCCTTCGATGGCGGCGATGGTGGGCTTGGGCATGTCGTGCAGGTATTGCGACGCGCTCATCCGGTCGCGCAGGCTGTGGATGCGCTCGCCGATCGGCAGGTCGCGGCCCTGGCCGACATTCATCGCCTTGACGTCGCCGCCGACGCAGAAATGCCCGCCGGCGCCGGTCAGCAGCACCGCGCGCACCGCCGGATCCTCGGCGGCGGCGGCGGTGGCCTCGCGCAGCGCCTGCGCCAGCGTCGGGTCCAGCGCATTGCGTTGCGCGGGCCGGTTCATCGTCAACACGAGCAGCCCGTCTTTCAGTTCCGTCTTCAGCACGTCGGACATGTCTTGGTCTCTCTCCCATCTGCGGTCCGCCAGTGCGATCCGAGGCTCCTCCAGGACGCACTGACGTTTGTCAGGATATGGCCGGCCCCGGGGCGGGTCAAGCCGTGCCGGCGCCGATTTCAGGGCGCGCGCCCGGCATTCGGTGCGGCATTTGACGGTTGTCTGGCATTTGGCCATTGGATAGGCTCGGGCGCAGCCAGGCACATTGGGGGGAGAAGCCATTTGTCCGTAAGCCAGGGGAAAGGTCGGGTCCGTGCCGTGCGCGAAAAGCTTCTGGAAGAGGCTGAAATCAAAAGCGTCCAGAACGAAACCCTGGTGCAGACGCGGCGCGAGCAGATCTGCGATGCGGCGCTTGAGCTGTTCCTGGGAAAGGGCTTCGCCTCGACCACGATCCGCGATATCTGCGCCCGCTCCGGTGTCAATCAGGCCAGCATCTACGACTATATCGCCAACAAGAACGATATCCTGCGGCGGCTGATGAATCAGGTCTGGTTCCGCCAGGACGTGCCGTCGCTGCCGGAGATCCTGGAAGACAGCGCGCTGTCGCTGGAAGAGGTGTTCATCCGCTATTTCCGCGAGACCTGGACCACCAAGCGCAACGGCACCCTGCTGGTCTACCGCTCGGT
>JBFXGQ010000037.1:0-15900 GCA_050177915.1 Pseudodonghicola sp.
CTGATCTCCATCAGCATCTGGTTGGAATTTGCGGTGCCGTAAACGGAGCAGGTTCCGGGCCCGTGATAGGCCGCCATCTCCGCCGCCATCAGCGCCTCGCGCCCGACCTCGCCGGCGGCGAACTGCTGGCGCACCCTGGCCTTTTCGTCATTCGGCAGCCCGCTGGTCATCGGGCCGGCCGGCAGGAACACCGCCGGCAGATGGCCAAAGCTCTGCGCCGCGATCACCAGCCCCGGCACGATCTTGTCGCAGACGCCCAGGAAGACCGCCGCATCGAACACATTGTGGCTGAGCGCCACACCCGCGGCCATGGCGATCACATCGCGGGAAAACAAGCTCAGCTCCATCCCCGCCGCGCCCTGGGTGACCCCGTCGCACATCGCCGGCACGCCGCCGGCCACCTGGGCGGTGCCGCCCACCGCGCGGGCAGCGGCGCGGATCAGTTCGGGATAGGTCTCGAACGGGCGATGGGCCGAGAGCATGTCGTTATAGGCGGTGACGATGGCCAGATTGCCGGCCTGCCCCTGCGCCAGCGCCGCCTGATCGGCGCCGGCCCCGGCATAGGCATGCGCCTGACCGGAGCAGGACAGATGCGCCCGCGCCGGCCCCTGCCCGCGGGCCGCCTCCATCCGGTCGAGATAGGCGGCGCGGCTGGCGGCGCTGCGGGCGACGATCCGCCGCGTCACGTCACGAATGGTGGGGTTCAAAGTCATACGTCATCCTGCCCTGGCCATGGCCTTGCAGCGCACCGCCCGCTCCCGCGCGACGGCGCGAGGCTGGCAGGCATATTCCCAGCCAGACCGCCCGGTTGCAAGCGGTCAGAGCAGGATTGACCGCACCGGTGCTCTGCCCTGACCGGGCACCGCCGACCGGACAGACCAAACCGCGCCCGCCCCATTCTTTCAACAACAGGGCACAGAAGCTTGATTATAAATTGAAATCTGAATCTCCACTGCCCGACACCACAGGTCAGACCCCGGGCCGGCCCCGCCGGAACGACCACCCCCGGGCGTCGCGCGGATGGTTTTTCCACAATGTTACCCACAGAACTGAAGAAAAGTACGATCAGTAGCCATGAAATATCTGAAAATGTAAATTTATTGGCGATTTCTTGTGGGAAATACAGACAATGAAGCATCAATAATGAAACCCGCTCCAGCACCCGGCCCCGCCGACCGGCCCGGCTCAGGCGCATTCCCCCCCGGGATTACGGCCCCAAGCGGACCGCCCACGGATCGGCGCCTGATCGGCGCGCCCGTCCGCCCCTGCCGTCACTGCCGCTTCGCCTGCCAACCCGCTGACTCGAAACGACTCCTCCCGAAGGCGCCACACCATTATCCACAGGATATCCCCAAAAGGACTTCAAGCCGCACCCATCCTTTTTCTGGCTGCAAATATCCCCGCCGGAGGCGCGCCGCGCAGCGGCGCCCCGGTTCCGGGGCAAACCTGTAGAGAGAGAGAGAGGCCTCAGCCCTGGGTGCGCAGATAGTCGATCACCGCCGGGCGCACCGTCTGCTCGCCGCGATGGCGGGCGTCGATGATGATCTTGCGCAGCGCGCCCAGATCGACCCGGCGCAGCAGGCTCTTCACCGGGCCGATCGAGGCCGGGCGCATCGACAGGCAGCGGATGCCGATGGCGGCCAGGCACAGCGCCTCGATCGGCCGGCCGGCATCCTCGCCGCAGAAGCTGAGCGGCGTGCCGGAGCGTTCGCAACGTTCCACGATCCGCTCGATCAGGCTGAGAAAGCTCACGTTCAGCGTGTCGTAGCGCCGCCGCACCCGCTCGTTCTCGCGGTCGGCGGCGAAGAAGAACTGCTTCAGATCGTTGCCGCCGATCGACAGGAACCCGACCTCGTCGAAGAACTTCTGCGGCGCGAAGGCCAGCGACGGGGTCTCCAGCATGGCGCCGATCTCCAGCCGCTCGGGCAGCACATGGCCCAGCTTGCGCTCGCGGGCGAGCGTCCGGTCCACCTCGGCCCGCGCCTCGCGATATTCCTCGAACTGGGCGACGAAGGGGAACATGACGGTCAGCGGCCGGCCGTTGGCGGCCCGGATCAGCGCCTGCAGCTGCATCCGCATCACCCCGGGCTTGTCCAGCCCGACGCGGATCGCCCGCCAGCCCAGCGCCGGGTTCGGCTCGTCCTGCGGCTTCATGTAGGGCAGCACCTTGTCCGACCCGATGTCGAGCGTGCGGAACACCACGCGCTTGTCGCCGGCGGCGTCCAGCACCCGTTCGTAGAGCGTCACCAGCTCAGACCGTTTCGGCATCTGGTTGCGGACCAGGAATTGCAGCTCGGTGCGGAACAGCCCCACCCCTTCGGCACCGGAGCTTTCCAGCGACGGTAGATCGGCCATTAGCCCTGCATTCATCACCAGCGAGACGGTCTGCCCGTCCAGCGTTTCCGCCGGCTTGTCGCGGATCGAGGCATAGCGCTCCTGCGCCTCGGCCCGCATGGCGATCTTGTCGCGGAAGGCGGCGACGATGCTGTCGTCGGGGCGCAGATGTACCAGCCCCTGATCGCCGTCGACCATGATGTGATCGCCGTTCAGCGCCTCGGTGGTGATCCGCTTGGCGCGCACCACCAGCGGGATCGCCAGGGCCCGGGCGACGATGGCGGCATGCGAACCGACCGAGCCCTCCTCCAGCACGATGCCGCGCAGGGTGCGGCCGTATTCCAGCAGGTCGCCGGGGCCGATGTTGCGGGCGATCAGGATCGGATCGGCGGGCAGGTCGGCGCCGGTGTGGTTGCCCTGGCCGGTCAGGATCCGCAGCAGCCGGTTCGACAGGTCGTCCAGATCCGACAGCCGCTCGCGCAGATAGGCATCCTGCGCCTGCGCCATGCGGTTGCGCGCCAGGCTCTGTTCCTTTTCCACCGCCGCCTCGGCGCTGAGGCCGCGCGCGATGTCCTCTTCCATCCGGCGCATCCAGCCCTTGGAATTGGCGAACATCCGGTAGGCTTCCAGCACCTGCAGCTGTTCCTTGTCCTCGCTGCGCGAGGATTCCAGCATCTTGTCGACACCGACCCGGAGTTCCTCGACCGCGTCATGCAGCCGTTCCAGCTCGCGGTGGGGGTCGTCGGCGATCGGATTGGTCACCACCACGCGGGGTTCGTGCAGCCAGGCATGGCCTTCGACCGTGCCCTCCTGCGCGCTGACGCCGCGGATCAGTTCGGCGCGCTGGTGCGGCGGCGACAGCGCCGCGCCCTCGCCGACGAAGGCGCCCAGTTCGGCCATCTCGGCGATGACCATGGCGACCACTTCCAGCGCATAGACCTCGTCGGCCGAGAACTGCCGCGCCTCGCGCGACTGCACCACCAGCACGCCCAGCGATTCGCCCAGCCGCTGGACCGGGATGCCGAGGAAGGAGGAATAGCGTTCCTCGCCGGTCTCGGGCATGTAGCGAAAGCCGCGCTCGGCGGGGGCGTTGGCGGTATTGACCACCGCACCGGTCTTGGCCACGCGGCCCACCAGACCCTCGCCCAGCCGCATCCGCGTGTGGTGCACCGCCTCGGCCTTCAGACCCTCGGTGGCGCAGAGCTCAAGCGTGTCGGCATCGCGGAACAGATAGACCGAGCAGACCTCGGTCCCCATGCTGTCGGCGATCAAATGGGTAATCTTGTCCAGCCGGGTCTGGCCAGCATCGCTGCTGGCCATGACCTCACGAAGCCGCTTCAGCAGCTTGCGACTCTCGCTTTCCGTGCCGTCGGGCATAGGCCTCGTTTCACATTGCGGCGTCAGACCGCCCGAGTCGGTACCGCTCAGGCCGCCTTATCCAGTTCAAACGCATCATGCAGCGCCTGAACCGCAAGTTCCATGTATTTCCGGTCGATCAGGACGGAAATCTTGATCTCAGAGGTTGTAATGACCTTGATGTTGATCCCCTCATCCGAGAGTACCTTGAACATCTTGGCCGCAACGCCGGTGTGCGAGCGCATGCCGATCCCCACCACCGACACCTTGGCGACATTGGTGTCGTAGACGATGTCGTGGAAATTGATGCTGCCGTCTTCCTTGGCCTTCTTCAGCGCCTCTTCGGCGCGGGCCACCTGATTGGTCGGGCAGGAGAAGGTCATGTCGGTGCGCCCCTCCTCCGAGATGTTCTGCACGATCATGTCCACATTGATCCCGGCTTCGGACAGCGGGGTAAAGATCGCGGCGGCGATGCCGGGCCGGTCGGCGACGGAGACCAGGGTCATCTTGGCCTCGTCACGGGAATAGGCCACACCGGAGACAACATTCAGTTCCATGATATCCTCCTCGTCGCAGACGAGCGTGCCCGCCGCATCGGATTGTTCCTCGAAGCTCGACAGCACCCGCAGCTTCACCTTGTAGCGCATTGCCAGTTCCACCGACCGGGTCTGCAGCACCTTGGCGCCGAGCGATGCCAGTTCCAGCATCTCCTCAAAGGCGATCTTGTCCAGCTTGCGGGCCTTTTCGCAGACGCGGGGGTCGGTTGTATAGACCCCGTCCACATCGGTGTAGATGTCGCAGCGTTCGGCATCGAAGGCGGCGGCAAAGGCGACAGCGGTGGTATCCGACCCGCCCCGGCCCAGCGTGGTGATGCGGCCCTCGGGGCTGACGCCCTGAAAGCCCGCGACCACGGCAACCTTCATGCCCTCGTCGAACTTGCGCAGGATGTTCTCGGTCGGGATGTCGACGATCCGCGCGGCGCTGTGCGCCGAGGTGGTCAGCAGCGGCACCTGCCAGCCCTGCCAGCTGCGCGCCGGCACGTCCATTTCCTGCAGCGTCAGCGCCATCAGACCGGCGGTCACGTTCTCGCCGGAGCTGACGACGGCGTCGTATTCGCGCGCATCGAACAGCGGCGAGGTCTCCTCGACATAGCCCACCAGTTCGTTGGTCTTGCCGGCCATGGCCGAAACGATGACGATCACGTCATAGCCCTTGGCCACCTCGACCCCGACACGCTTGGCCGCGCGCCGGATCCGGTCGGGATTGGCAACCGAGGTGCCGCCGAATTTCATGACTAGGATGGGCATCTGTCTTCCCCTTGGTCCCAGGTTCCGGCGCGGTTTACGCGCCCCGCGCGCCCTGCGCAAGACCGATCGCGGGCGCGACGACGCGGCGCCGCCCCCGCGTCGACAGGGGGGCGTCAATAGGGGTGCGGACGTCCGTCCCAGGTCTCGAAACAGCCGCTGCGCGCCAGATCCAGCGCGGCAAACCGCGCCACCAGCCCGTCGGCGGCCTGATCGACGGTGATCTCGGCGCTGCCGCCGCCCATATCGGTCCTGACCCAGCCCGGATGATAGATCCCCACCGCGATCCCCTCGGCCCTGAGATCGGTGGACAGGTTGCGGCCCAGGTTCAGCACCGCCGCCTTCGAGGCGCGGTAGATATAGCTGCCGCCGGGGGCGCGCTCGTCCGAGGCCATCTGCGACGACAGGATGCCGATTCGCCCCGCCGGCGCCAGCCGCAGGTTGGGCAGCAGCGCCTGCACCGCCAGGAACACCCCGGTGACGTTGACGGCAAAGGCCTCGGCCCACATCTCGGGCGGATAGCCGTCCTCCAGCCGCTGGCCCTTGTCCGGATAGATGCCGGCGTTGCAGATCAGCAGATCCACCGGGTCGCCCGCCAGCCGCGCCGCCATGGCGCGATGGGCGGCGGGGTCGGTGACATCCAGTGCGACCTCGGCGCTGCCGTCGCGGGCGGTGCCGGTGACCCGGTGGCCGGCGACGCGATAGCGGTCGGCCAGCGCCTTGCCGATGCCGCGTCCGGCGCCGGTGATCACGATATGCATGGGCTCAGTTCGTCTTTCGCTGGGGCAGGAAGGGCAAGGGCGCGACCGGCACGCCCTCCTCGATCAGCGCGCGGGCGTCCTCGGCCTTGGCCTCGCCATAGATCGGGCGCTCCGGCGCCTCGCCCTGATGCATGGCGCGGGCCTCGGCGGCGAAGTTCATGCCGACGTAGTCCGAGCTTTCCTCGATCTTGCGGCGCAGCTCGGACAACGCCTGCTCGGCGGCGCTGGCGGGCCGGCTCAGCGGCCGCTCAGCCGCCTGCTGCGGCGCCTCGGCGGCATCGCGGCCGGGGCGCACCCGCGGCGCCATCATCGACTTTTCCACCTTGGGGCTGCCGCAGACGGCGCAAAGCACCATCCCCGCCGCCGCCAGCTTGTCATAGGCGTCGGCGGACTGGAACCAGCTGTCGAAGCTGTGCCCCTCGGCACATTTGAGCGCGTATTGGATCATCTCAGCTCGCCTCTCGGGATCAGGAAATAGATATCCACCGGGCGGCCGAGATCAAGGGGCTGAGCCCCCGCCACGGCCCGGTCCGACGGAAATGCAGACCGATATGCAGCCGCCGCGCCCGTCTCAGGTCAGATGCCGGGGCAGCCGCGTGGCCAGTCGCGACACCAGCTCGGGCGGCGGGATATCGGCATCCACCGCCAGCCGGCGCAGGCCGAAATGCACATCCGCCATCTGCTGGTAATAGCGGGTATAGACGTAATTCGTCCCCGCCCCGGCCACCGCCCCCAGCACCGGCACCGTCTGTGCCGCCAGCTTCTGCCCCAGCACCGCGGCCAGCCGCGGTGTCACGCTGGCGATCAGCCGCTGCACCGTGGCGCCGGTGACGGTCAGCCGCAGCGACAGGAAGCTCAGATCGGTGCCGTCATCGGCGCTGAGCGGCCCGGCGGCGGCGAACACCCGGATGCAGTCGAACTGGACGTTTTCCGCCGCCGGATCGAAGCCGCGCCGCGCCGCCGCCCCCTGGATCGCGCGCAGCAGCACGGTGGTGGTCGCCGGCAGCTCGACCAGCGCGCCGGGCAGGCCGGCAAAGCCGCCGGCGGCGCCCATCGCGGTGGTGACGGCGGTATTGACCCAGGCGGCCTGATCCGGCACCGCCCGGCGGCTGCCCTGGGCGGCGCGCATCGACAGGCCCAGCGCCCGTTCGGTCGCCGCCTCCAGCCCGCCGCGCACCGGCGGCGGCAGCCGGTCCAGCAGCCCCTCGGCGCTGGTGCCCAGCGCGGTCAGCAGCCGCAGCCCCGGCCCGCCCGCCGCGACATAGCGCGCCGCCAGCCGGTCCAGCTCGGCCTCGGCATCGACCGGGGCCAGTACCACCACATCCTCCATCGGGGATCTCCTTGGCTCTGCCCAGGACAGATCGGGACGCGCGGCGCGGGTTTCAATGCCACCCGGGGCTCGACAGGGAGCGGGGCCTCAGCCCTCGGCCGTCCAGCGGGTCACCGCGCCCTGCACGCCGTCCCAGGCGCCGGGCGCCAGATCGCGGCCCAGGATGCGGTCGGGGTTGGTCGGCGGCGGCATCTCCACCCCCTCCAGCTTGCTGAAGCCGAAGCGGCTGTAATAGGGCGCATCGCCCACCAGCATCACCCGCGCCCAGCCGGCATCGCGCGCCACGGCCAGCGATTCGGTGATCAGCAGCCCGCCCAGCCCCTCGCCCTGATGGGTCGGGTGCACCGCCACCGGCCCCAGCAGCAGCGCCGGCGCGCTGCCCACCCGCACCGGCCAGTAGCGGATCGCGCCCGCCACCGTGCCGTCGCTGTCGCGCGCCACCAGGCAGAGCCCGGGCACCGGGTCGACACCATCGCGCAGGCGATAGGAGGACAGCGCCTCGCGCCCCGGCGCAAAGCACAGGTCATAGAGGGCCTCGACCTCCCACCAGTCCCCGGGTTGTTCCGGCTGCAGTCCGATCACCTGCCTGGCCCTCCGAATTCGCTCTGGCGCAGCCCCTAACATCTTCGCCGGCCACGTCAAGCGCCGGACTTGCCCCGCGCCCCGCACCGCCCTATCCCTGAGGAAACCGCAGGAGATTTCATGTTCTACCGCCCCGAGGACGGCCACGGCCTGCCGCACAACCCGCTGAACGCCATCGTCACCCCGCGCCCGATCGGCTGGATCTCGACCCGCAGCGCCGAGGGGGTCGACAACCTCGCCCCCTATTCCTTCTGCAATCTGGTCGCCTACACCCCGCCGCAGGTGATGTTCGCCAGCACCGGCAGCAAGCCCGATCAGGCGCCCGACAAGGACAGCGTCGCCAATATCCGCGCAACCGGGGTGTTCTGCGTCAATATCGCCGGCTATGCCGACCGCGCCGCGCTGAACGCCAGTTCCGCCACCCTGCCGAAAGAGGTCGATGAATTCGCCCATGCCGGGGTCGCGGCGGCGGACTGCGAAACCATCGCCTGCGCGCGCGTCGCCACCGCGCCGGCCACGCTGGAATGCCGGCTGACCCAGATCGTGCCGCTGCTGGGCCACTCCAACGTCATGGTGCTGGGCGAGGTCACCGGCATCCACCTGCGCGACGACTGCCTGAAGGACGGCCGGTTCGACGTGCTCAGCTTCCAGCCGCTGGCGCGCCTCGGCTACCGCGACTTCGCCCGTGTCACCGAAACCTTCGAGATGACCCGCCCCGACGACTGAGCCCGTCGCCGCCCCTTCTCTTCGCCGGAAATACTCTCGGGGGTGAATTTGCGCGCCCCGCGCAAAGAGGGGGCGGAAGCCCCCTCCCCTTCACACCTGCGCCTCAGTGGCCGCCCAGGATGCCGGTCCGGACCGAATAATTCACCGCCAGCGCGTAATCGGGGTCGTCGTCGCTGTCGACCATCAGGTGCCCGGCCTTGGTCAGCAGCCGGTGGCAGTCGCGGCTCAGGTGGCGCAGCTGGATCTGCTTGCCCTCGGCCTCATATTTAGCCGCCACCGCCTCGATCGCCTGCAGCGCCGACTGGTCGACCACCCGGCTGTCGGCGA
The DNA here is from genome assembly GCA_050177915.1 of Pseudodonghicola sp. Taxonomy (GTDB): domain Bacteria; phylum Pseudomonadota; class Alphaproteobacteria; order Rhodobacterales; family Rhodobacteraceae; genus Pseudodonghicola. The sequence goes on from JBFXGQ010000037.1 coordinate 8,721, forward strand.
AATCGACGATCACCGCCGCCGGGTCGGTCGCCGGGCTGAACAGTTCGGCGAACCCGTCGGAGGAGCCGAAGAACAGCGGCCCCTGGATCTGATAGACCTTGGCACCCTCGGGCGTGGTGTAGGATTTGGCGTGGATCCGCTTGGCGTTGTTCCAGGCATAGGCCAGCGCCGAGACGATGACGCCCACCACCACGGCGACCGCCAGATCCTCGAACACCGTGACCACGGTGACCAGCACGATGACGAAGGCATCGGTCAGCGGCACCTTGGCCAGGATGCGGATCGAGTTCCAGGCGAAGGTGCCGATCACCACCATGAACATCACGCCGACCAGCGCAGCCAGCGGAATCTGCTCGATCAGCGGCGAGGCGAAGAGGATGAAGGTCAGCAGGAACAGCGCCGCGGCGATGCCGGCGATGCGGGTGCGGCCGCCGGATTTCACGTTGATCATCGACTGGCCGATCATGGCGCAGCCGCCCATGCCGCCGAAGAAGCCGGTGACCACATTGGCGGTGCCTTGGGCGATGCATTCCTGGCTGGCGCCGCCGCGCTTGCCGGTGATCTCGCCCACCAGGTTCAGGGTCAGCAGGCTCTCGATCAGCCCGATGGCGGCCAGGATCACCGCATAGGGCAGGATCACCTGCAGCGTCTCCCAGGTCAGCGGCACCATCGGGATGTGGAACTGCGGCAGCCCGCCTTCGATCGAGGCCATATCGCCCACCCGCGGCACGTCGAGGCCCAGCGCGATCACCAGCGCGGCGACCACGCCAATGCCCGCCAGCGGCGCCGGCACGATGCGGGTGATCCGCGGCATCACCCAGATCACCGCCATGGTCAGCGCCACCAGCCCCAGCATGGTCCAGAGCGGCAGACCGGAGAGGTATTCACCGTTGCCGCCCGGCACCCTGAACTGGCCCATCTGCGCCAGGAAGATCACGATGGCGAGCCCGTTGACGAAGCCCAGCATCACCGGATGCGGCACCAGCCGGATGAATTTGCCCCATTGCAGGACGCCGGCGAGGATCTGGAAGAGCCCCATCAGCACCACGGTGGCAAACAGGTATTCCACCCCGTGGGAGGCGACCAGCGCCACCATCACCACGGCAAGCGCCCCGGTGGCGCCCGAGATCATCCCCGGCCGGCCGCCGATCAGCGCGGTGATCAGCCCGACCATGAAGGCGGCATAGAGCCCGACCAGCGGGTGCACTCCGGCGACGAAGGCGAAGGCCACCGCCTCGGGCACCAGCGCCAGCGCCACGGTCAGCCCCGACAAGAGCTCGATCCGGAGCCGCCCGAGGCTGAACCCCTCGTCCGGCATCCAGCGCAGGTCGGGCATGGCAAGACGATTGGCGAAGGAGGCCAGAATGGCGCGTTTCATAGGGGGATCCTGTGGCTGATCTGTTCGCTGCGTTGCAGCGTGTACCCGGTTCCGCCCCGGATGCCAATGCACCAGCCGGAAGGCCGGGCTGCGCCACGGTCAGGGGACAGCGGCGCGAAAGCCACCTCGAGGGGCCGCAGAGCCCCCCGGCAGACCGACAGCCGAAGCCCTGTCGGGATCAGATCTGTGCCACCGGCGGCGGCCTCAGCCCTGGTTCGGGCCGCGCAGGGTGCGGATGGCGGAGCGGACCGCCTGCCATTGCCGGGCTTCTTCCGGCTTGTTGGCGGCCTCGCATTCGCGGGCCTTCCTGGCGACTTCCGCCTCGGCCCTGTCGCCATGGGTGCCATAGAGGGCCTGGGCGTATTGTGCTGTCTGCAGTGCGTCCATGATTGTTCCTCCCTTTGGGCATCCTACATCAAAACGGCGGCATTTGCAGCCTGCCCGGCGCGGTTCCGCCGCGACAGGCCGCAGATCGCCGGTTGCACGCCGTCTCGCCGCAGCTAAGTTCGGGGCAACGGACAGCTGGGGCACGGAACCATGACCAAGACCAAAATCGGCATTATCGGCGGATCGGGGATCTATGACATTGAGGGGCTCGAGGACGCCCGCTGGGTGAAGGTTGAGACGCCCTGGGGCGATCCGTCGGACGAAATCCTGACCGGCACGCTCGACGGGGTCGAGCTGGCGTTTCTGCCCCGCCACGGGCGCGGCCATTACCTCAGCCCCACCGACGTGCCCTATCGCGCCAATATCGACGCGCTGAAGCGGCTGGGGGTGACGGATGTCATCAGCATCAGCGCCTGCGGCTCGTTCCGCGAGGAACTGGCGCCCGGCGATTTCGTCATCGTCGACCAGTTCATCGACCGCACCTTCGCCCGCGACAAGAGCTTCTTCGGCACCGGCTGCGTGGCGCATGTCAGCATGGCGCATCCGACCTGCGACCGGCTGGGCGACGCCTGCGAGGCGGCGGCGAAGGATGCCGGCATCACCGTGCACCGCGGCGGCACCTATCTGGCGATGGAGGGGCCGCAGTTCTCGAGCCTCGCGGAATCGAAGATGTACCGCGAACACTGGGGCGCCGATGTGATCGGCATGACCAACATGCCCGAGGCCAAGCTCGCCCGCGAGGCGGAGCTTTGCTATGCCTCCGTGGCGATGATCACCGATTACGACAGCTGGCACCCCGATCACGGCGCGGTGGAGATCACCCAGATCATCGCCACGCTGACCGGCAATTCGCAAAAGGGCCGCGACAAGGTGCGCCGCATGCCGGCGCTGCTGGGGGCCGAGCGCGCGCCCTGCCGCTGCGGCTGCGACCGGGCGCTGGAATTCGCCATCATGACCGCACCGGAGAAGCGCGACCCGGAGCTGGTGGCCAAGCTGGACGCGGTGGCCGGCCGGGTGCTGGACAAGGGCTGAGCCCCGTTCAGGAGCACATCCGTTCAAGCGCACGAGGGCCACGCGCTCGCCACCCGCATCATTCAGGCACCTGCCCGGCCGTCAGGCCGGGCCACGCCCGCCCCTCCCCCCGGGCGGGCGTTCGCCTGCCTCCCGCTCCGCAGCAGCCGGTTCGCAGGCGACCGACGCAAGCACCGATCACAGGGCGCAAACGCCCGCCCAGGGTCGGGCGTGGCCCTCAGCGCATCCTGTGACGCACACCGATTACCCCCGGCAGATGGCGAACAGCGCCCCGCGCGAGGCGATCCCCAGCTTCTCATAGGCGCGGCGCCGGTAGGTCACCACGCTGGAGGGCGCCACGCCCAGATCGGCGGCGATCTGTTCCGCCTTCCGGCCCGCCAGAATGCCCAGACAGACCGCCCGCTCACGCTCGGACAGCACCGCCAGCGCCGGCGGCGCGCCGCTGCCCAGCCGGGTTCCGAAATGGATCAGCGCCAGCCGCCCCAGCAGCGGAAAGAGCGCCGGCTGCGGCCCCGCCGCCCCCTCGGCCCAATAGACGTTGACCGCCAGCCGCAACCGCTCTCCCGCGGCGAGGATCGCGGTCTTGTCGCTCAGCCCCGGGCGGTCGAAGAAGCGGTCGCGGTAATCCTCGGACACGCTGTCGCCGCGCCCGGCGCCGGCGACCACCTCGAGCCCGCCGGGCGACATCGCCAGCACCCGGGCATAGAGCGGGTCCTGCCGGAACCAGCCGTCCAGATAATCCTCGGCCAGCCGGCCGCCCAGGGCGCGGGCGCGAAAGTTGCGCGACAGCAGGCAGGCGGCATGATCGGCGTCATAGGAGAACACCATGACCTGCGCCGCCCCCGCCGTCTCGACCAGCTGCAGAAACGGCACCGCCCAGCCGTCCTGCCCCGACAGGGCCAGACAGCCGTCGATCTCGGCCAGCAGATGCGCGGTATCGGTTCCCATGTCCCCCATAAAAGAGGACTTACCCCGAAGCCCCGGTTCCGTACAGATGGCAGCAGACCGAAGGGAGAGAGCACATGCGACCGACAGGACGCGGCGAGTTCGACTCGCTCTATTTCACCTATCCGCATTTCGATGCCCCCGCGCGCAGCACCGCGCCCGAGCCGCGCCGCCCGGTGGTGATCGCCGGCGCCGGCCCGGTGGGGATGATCGCGGCGCTGACGCTGGCGCAATACGGCATCCGCAGCCTGCTGCTGGACCGCAAGGACACCTTCAACGACGGCAGCCGGGCGATCTGTATCTCGCGCTCCAGCTACTACATCCTCGAACGCGCCGGCGTCGTCGCCCCCTTTCTGGACAAGGCTCTGGGCTGGACCAAGGGCCGCAGCTTCTACCGCGGCCAGCAGATCCTGGAATTCGACATGCCGGATTCGGGGGACGAGAAATTCCGCCCGATGTACAACCTGGAACAGCAGTATATCGAGGACTTCCTGTGGCAGGCGGTCGCCGCCAGCGACCTGATCGAGACCCGCTGGCAGAGCGAGGTCACCGGCATCCGGGACGAGGACGGGGGCGTCACCCTCACCGTGACCGACCCGATGGGCCGCTACGATCTGCCGGCGCAATGGGTGCTGGCCGCCGACGGCGCCCGCAGCGCCATCCGGGCGATGCGCGGGCTGCGGCTGAAGGGCGAGAATTACGAGGGCCGCTATGTCATCGCCGACGTGCAGATGGATCACGATTATCCGACCATCCGCCGGGCGCTGTTCGATCCGGCCTGCCGCCCCGGCGGCACCGTGCTGATCCACCGCCAGCCCGACAACATCTGGCGCATCGACTACCAGCTGCGCGAGGACGAGAGCGCCGAGGAGGCCACCCGCGAGGAGAACGTGCGCGCCTCGGTCGCCGGCGTGCTGGCCGAGATCGGCCATGACGGCCCCTGGGACCTGGAATGGTGGAGCGTCTATTCCGCCAATACGCTGGCGCTGGACGATTACCGCGACGGCCGGGTGATCTTCATCGGCGACAGCGCCCATATCGTGCCGATCTTTGGCGTGCGCGGTCTGAACAACGGGCTGGCCGACGGCCAGAACATCGGCTGGAAACTGGCCTGGGTGCTGAACGGCGCGGCCGGCGAGGTGCTGCTGGACAGCTACACGCCCGAGCGGCGCGGCGCCACGATGGACGTCTTCGCCAATGCCTCGAAAAGCACCCGCTTCATGACGCCCCCCACCACGGGCTGGCGGCTGATGCGCGACGCGGCGCTGTCGCTGGCGCTGACCCGGCCGCAGGCCGGCGCGCTGGCCAACCCGCGGCAGATGACGCCCTATACCTATGCCGACAGCCCGGCGACGGCGACGGACAGCGGCGGTTTCGCCGCCGGCCCGATCCCCGGCGCGCTGATGCAGGACGTGGCGCTTGAGGCGGGCTTCCTCTCCGATCTGATGGGCGCGGGCTTTACCCTGCTCGCCTTCGGCCCGGCGGCGCCGGCGCCGGATCTCGACGGGTTGACGGTGGTGCCTCTGCCGGCCGGCGGCCCGGCCGCCCGCGCCTATGGCGCCGGCGATGGCGCCGCCTATCTGATCCGCCCCGATCTGCATGTGGCGGCGCGCTGGCAGGCGGCCGATGCCGCAAAGATCCGCAACACGCTGCAGGGGCTGCTGGCCCGAGAGGAGGAACTGGCATGACCCAGGACGATCTGGAAACCGTCTACGAGGCGCTGGCGCAGGCGATCGACGGCGTCGCCGCCGAGGCGCGTGAGCTTTACCTTGCCAAGCTGGCGCTGGCGCTGGCCGACACGCTGGGCGACGCCCCGCGCGCGCTGGCAGTGATTGCGGAATGCGCAACCGGGCTCGACCGCGCCGCCTGACCGCCTGTCGGGCCGGGAGGCGGCGCGATGCGGGCTTGCATCCGCCGCGCGCCGGGGTCAGGCTGCGCCGGTTCGGAAAAGGATTGCGATCATGTCTCTCGACCTCTGGCTGACCTTCGTCGCCGCCGCCACCGCGCTGCTGCTGATCCCCGGCCCCACCGTGCTGCTCGTGCTCAGCTATGCGCTGAGCAAGGGGCGCGGCGTCGCCGTGGCCTCTGCCGCCGGGGTGGCCCTGGGCGATTTCACCGCGATGACCGCCTCGCTGCTTGGCCTCGGCGCGCTGGTCATGGCCTCGGCCACGCTGTTTTCGGTGCTGAAATGGATCGGCGCCGCCTATCTGCTTTGGATGGGCTGGAAGCTGTTCCGCAGCGCCCCCGCCTCCGGCATCCAGGCGATGGCGCGGGCCAGTGACGTGACCCCGCGCGGCGTCTTCACCCATGCCGCCGCGGTCACCGCGCTGAACCCGAAATCCATCGCCTTCTTCGTGGCCTTCGTGCCGCAGTTCCTGCGCCCCGAGCTGCCGCTGCTGCCGCAATTCGCCATCCTGATCGCCACCTTCGTGGTGCTGGCGGCGCTGAACGCGCTGGCCTATGCGCTGCTGGCCGACCGGCTGCGCGCCTGGGTGGGCCGGCCGCGGGTGATCAACGGGCTGACCCGCACCGGCGGGCTGACGCTGATGGGGATGGGGCTCGCCACCGCGATCCTGCGCCGCCCGGCCTGAGCCCACCTGCCCCGGAGCCGAAACGACACCCCCCGCGCCCGGCCGGTCGCGGGGGTTTCTATTTCTGCCCCTGGGTCTTCATGAACTCGCGGATGAAGCGGCGGATTTCGCGGGCGGCGCTGGTGTCGAGCTCCTTGCACAGCTCGACGAAAGCATCGCGTTCGCCCTTGTCCAGCCGCAACACCAGCTGGCTGTCCTTCTTGCCTGATCCCTTGCCGTCTTTCTTCGTCACGCGAGGTTCGCCTCCGGGATGCTTGATTTAATGTATATTTAGTGTATATACATTGCACAGGCGTTGTCGATATATTCGACGTAACAACAAAACGAAAGGAAAGGCAAATGAACCTCTATGCCGCACAGGCGTTCCTGACCCGCGACCGCCGCGACTGGAACAAACCGCATCTGAGCTGGCTGCCCGCCGCGCTCTATCGCAGCTACAGCGACACCCGACGCTGAGCCCGGCCCCACCGGGGCCGCGCCACCGACCGCCTCAGCACCGCGCGCCGTCATGCAAGGCTTGCACCCGCGCGCCCAATCGGCCACATCCGGCAGGTCAGTTGTTACAGCCGGAGCGCCCGATGCCCACACCGAAGTCGGTCAAGGATTACATCCGCACCATTGTCGATTTCCCGCATGAGGGGATCCTGTTCCGCGACGTCACCACGCTGTTCGCCGATCCGCGCGGCTTTCGCATGGCGATCGACCAGATGCTGCACCCCTATGCCGGCGAGCGCATCGACAAGGTGGTGGGGCTCGAGGCGCGCGGCTTCATCCTCGGCGGCGCCATCGCGCATCAGCTGAGCGTCGGCTTCGTGCCGATCCGCAAGAAGGGCAAGCTGCCCGGCAC
>JBFXGQ010000038.1:0-15892 GCA_050177915.1 Pseudodonghicola sp.
GGCGCGACGCCTCCATCGCCACCGAATTCGCCTCGGCCAGATACAGCAGCTCGAACGCCGGGTCGGTGGAGGAGAAATCGGCGCTGGTCAGGTGATAATCGCGCACCGCGTCGACCACCGATATGCCGAAGGACAGCTTGACCACCGCGCCGCCCTGCACCGCCACCAGCAGCCCCTTGAGCGCGGTACGCGGGCCGTCGCGGAAACAGAGGTTCAGCTTGCCCCCCTTGGCCTCCAGCAGATCGGCGAAACAGGTCACGCAACGCGGGCGGGTCAGGTCGAACAGGTCCAGAAACCGCGCCCCGTGCAGCTGCTGCGCCGGACGCATCTTCTGCACGGTGGGGCCGACGCGGGTGATGACGCCGTCCTCGTTCAGCAGCAGATACATCGGACACAGCAGGTCGAGCATCCGCATCAGGTCGTCATTCTCGATCATCCCGCGCGCGCCCCCAGTTCAAACGCCCGCCCCTCGCTGAAGGCGGATTCGACCAGGGTGATCGCGATCACCTCGGCCCCGTCGCGGGCCCCGTCGCAGGCGCCGGCGTGTTCCAGCATCACCAGCGAACCGTAATCGTCGGCCATCGCCCGCAGGATCCCCATCATCACCCAGCCGAAGCCCGGCTGATCGGGCCCGCAGGTCAGGCTGTACTGGCCCGGCCCGATCTCGCGCAGCTCCATCGCCGGCAGCGTCAGGTCCGATACCGCCAGCCGCGCCCGCCCCGGAAGATCGTCCAGCGAATAGAGAAAATCCACATAGGTCTCGCCGCCGAAGCGCAGCAGCCGGCGCAGCGCCTCCACCGCCGGATGCGAGACCAGATAGGTGCCCAGATCCTCCAGCACCTCGCTGCGGTCGCGGCGCAACTCGGCCGCCAGCGCGTCCAGCACGTTGTCGGTCAGATCGTCCTCATAGGTCAGCATCGCCTCGAAATCGGAAAATCCCAGTCCCGCCGCCTCTGTCACGGTCTTCCAACGACCCTCCCCATAGGTGTTGCAGACAAAGGACTGGATCGCCCTGTTCATCAGACCGTGCATGCAGACCCCCGGTTGCGTTGCGGACAGCATGGCGGAAAACTGATTAATAAAGCGCCAACAAATGGCCGGTTTTGCCGTGACGTCCCGAAACGATGCACCGCCGGCGCGGCGGGACTGGCTCAGGCATCGGCCGGCGCGGCATGCGCCCGCCTGCGCCGGGCGACGAAATCGCCCAGCTCCTCGCGGATCGCCGCGTCCATCGGCGGCGGCGCGAAATCCGCGAGGATCTCCCGGAACAGCAGATGCGCCCGCTCCGCCGTCCAGAGGCCGCCGCCCCGCTGCCAGTCCTCATAGCCGCGCCAGTCGCTCAGGATCGGCCGGTAGACGCCGTCGCCCTGCCGCTCCGGCGAGAGGCCGGGCAGACGCCCCGTCGTGCCCAGCACCCGCACCGTGTCGAGCGCGATCTCCGCCGGCCCGGTGGCGCAGATCTGCGGCTGCATATAGTGCTGGATCTGCTGCAACACCTCGCAATCCATGATGAATTTCTCGGGCGAGGCGATCAGCCCGCCCTCCAGCCAGCCGGCGGCGTGATAGACCATATGGCTGCCCGACTGCACCGCCGCCCAGAGCGATTGCGCGGTCTCCCACATCGCCTGCCCGTCCGGCACATTCGCGCTGCAGACCCCTGAAGCGCGCAGCGGCAGCCCGTAGAACCGCGCCATCTGCCCGGTCATCTGCGTCGCGCGCAGCTGTTCCGGCGTGCCGAAGACCGGCGCGCCGGACCTTGGGTCGACGTTCGAGGTGAAGGTGCCGATCACGCAGGGCGCGCCCGGGCGCAGCGCCTGAAACAGGGCGATCGCGCCGAGCGCCTCGGCCAGCGATTGCGCCACCGCCCCCGCCAACATCGCCGGCGCCGTAGCGCCCGCCAGCGTGAGCGGCGTCACCACCACCGCCTGGCCGCGCCGCACCAGCGGCAGGCAGCCGTCGATCGTCGCGTGATCGTATCTGAGCGGCGTGCTGGAGTTGATGTTGCTGAACATCCGCGGGCTGGCCTCGAACGCCGCCTCGCTCAGCCCGCCGGCGATGCGCACCATCTCCATCGCCTCCTCGACCCGGGCGCGGCCGAGACTATAGGCGTGCATCACCTTGTCGGTCAGCGTCAGCCCGTCATGCAGCACCTCCAGATGGCGCAGACCGGCGGGGATGTCCGCGGGCTCGACCGGATAGCCGCCAACGAAATGGATGCAATTGAAAAACTGCGTCAGTCGCAACAGATTGGCGCAATCGTCGCGGGTGGCGGCCCGCTTGCGGCCGGTCTCCATGTCCCAGCAGTTCGGCGGCGAGGCGACATTGCCGAACAGCATGGTGTCGCCGCCCAGAGAGATCCTGTGATCCGGGTTGCGCGGCGTCAGGGTGAATTCCGATGGCGCCCGGGCCAGCATCTCCATCACGAAGTCGCGGCCCATGCGAACCCGCTCACCCGCGACCCGGCCGCCGGCCGCGCGCAGCGCCGCCAGCGCCTCCTGATGCGGAAAGGCGATGCCGATCTCCTCGAGAATGCGCATCGCGCCGTCATGCAGCGCGGCGATCCCCGCCTCGGTCAGCGGCTCGGTCGGGCGGTCGCGGTTGACCGGCGGGGCGAAAGGCATCTGGTCGATCGCCGCAGCCCTGCCGCCCCTGCGAGTCGCTGTTTCCGCCATGGCACCCTCCGCCTGTTGCTGCGGCTCAGAAGGCCTCAGCGACGGCGACGGCGCCGCTCAGCGCGCGACAATTTCTGTCGCTTCTGGCGGATCGGATGCGGCGGGTCAGATCCGGTACATCAGATCCGGCGGGACGGGCGGGCGGCCAGCCAGCCCGGGATATGGCCGATGTCGGGCAGCACCGCATCGGCATGCGGCGCCAGTTCCTCGGCCGCGGCCATGCCGGTCAGCACCCCCAGCGTCGCCATGCCGGCGGCGCGGCCGGCGATCAGGTCATGGGTGCTGTCGCCCACCATCGCCGCGCGCCCCGGCGCCACCCCCACCGCATCGCAGAAGGCCAGCAGCGGATCGGGCGCCGGCTTGGCCCCGTAGCCGCTGTCGAAGCCGGCGACGAAGGCGAAGCGGTCCAGCACCCCGGCGCCGCCCAGCTGCGCCCGGGCGCTGTATTCGGTGTCATTGGTCATCACCCCCAGCACCAGACCGCGCGCCGCCAGCGCATCGAGGAAATCCGCCAGCGGCACCGCCGGCGCCAGCGGCGCCTCGGCCGCGCTGATGGTCAGGTGGCGCTCGATCTCGTCGACGCTGCGATGCGGCAGCGCCGAGGCCAGGCATTCGGCCGCCTGACGGTTGGTGCCGGCGATCACCGGGCTGTCGGCCAGGAAGCTGTCGGCGGCCAGATCGTAGCGCACGCTGTCGGCCAGCGCCTGCGCCAGCGCGCCGTCGCCCTCGGCCAGATCCTCGATCACCCGGCGCGCCCAGACATTCCAGGTGGCGCCGAAATCGAACAGCGTGCCGTCCTTGTCGAACAGAATGGCATCAACGGGCATCGCGGCGCTCCTTGCGGGTTGGCGGGCCGGGGTCAGCGGCTCCGGGTCGGCTCAGGTCCAGTGCATCTGCGCGCCGCCGGGCAGCGCGGCACGGGCCTGCATCGGAACATCATATGGGGTCCCGGTGGCGTCGCAAAAGGCCACGACCCAGGTATCGTCCATCATGAGGAAATCCAGCACCCCGGCGAGAAAGGCGGGCTCGGCCGCGCGCAGGCGCAGCTCCTCCATCCCGGCGCCGCTGGCGCCCAGGAATACCGGCAGCAGATCGTCGTTGCCGACAAGCCAGCCCAGCGCCCGGAGGGCGAGCGTTTCGGCGGCATCTGCGGACAGGGGCATGGATGTCTGACTGTGGCAACTGGACGGGATACCGGATCACTCCTGCGTCATTTGCCCGGCCCCGTCAATCCAAACAGTCAATCCAAGCAGTCGATCCAGACAGTCGATCGGAACAGGCGCCTCAGCCCGCCAGACGGCGCGGCTGCGGCGCCGCCTCGATCAGCAGCGGCAGGTCCTCGGGGGCATAGCCCAGCGCCTGCGGCGCCTCGCCCGCCAGCTGCGCCCGCACCAGATAGCGCGCGGTCTGCAACGTCTGCACCGCGAAATAGCCGCCGTCGGCCTCCGTAGCCGCGTCGCTGTCCTCCAGCGGCGTCTGCGGCCGCGGGCAGACCGCCAGCAGCCCGCCCTCGACATAGACCGCCTCGTCGCGCGGAAAGACCAGCGTCACCACATCCAGCTCCGGTCCCGCTTCGGCCTCGGCGATGCGGGCGAAACCCGACAGCGCCCGGGCCGGCACCACCACGAAGGCCTCGCCCAGGATCTGCTGCGCGGTATCGCTTTCCAGCAGCAGCCCCTGATCCGGCATCAGCCAGACCGGCATCGTGTTGCCCAGCGCCCCGGGCGGCACCCGCACCGGCCGCTGCGCGCCGGGGCGGCGGCGTTCGGCCATGGTGACCCGGTCGCGCTGCACGTCGACCAGCGGCTGGAACCCGCGATCGAAGCTCAGCACCCGGTCGCCCACCCGCAGCGATTCGACCGCCCGCCAGCCGCGCTCGGTAGCGACCCGCGTGCCCGCCACCAGCCCGGCCAGGCCGGTGATCAGGATGCCGTCGAGCGAGCCGTCGACCTCCTCCGGCTGATCGTCGGTGCTGACAAGCTCTCTGAGCAGTTTCAACATGGCAGGCCCTTTCGCGCGGCGGCCCGGCAGCGCCGTCCGCATCGGATGTGTCACCGACCATCTGCGCCGAGGAGATGGCCCGTCCTGAGCCGGAAATGGGGAAAGGTCGTGGCATTGTCCCCGGGCGGTGGCCAATGGCGCCGGATCGGTCCGAACTGACCCCGGATCGCGCCGGCCGGCACCGCAGCGCCCCGACGCGCCCTGCGGGCGCGGCCTTCGGCGAGGATATCTGCAGCCAGGAAAAGGCGAAAGGCGCGCTCAAGATGTGCGGCGGGCGGAACGCTCAGTCAAAGCTGTAGCCGAAGCGCGCGATATCCCCGGCGCAGGCCTCGGCGATGGCGGCGGCGGCGGCGGGCGCATAGGCGGCGCGATAGTCCCCCTCCGGCGCCGAGCGATTGGCATGCGGCAGCGTCAGCGCGAAGCCCAGATGGTCGAACAGCGGCTGCGCGTCGGTGTCGAACCGTTCGATGCGGATATAGGCGGCACACTGCTCCCGGCCGTCCGAGCGCCGCATGTAGGAGGCATAGGGATGCGCGCGGAAGGCCGCCAGCGTCTGCGGATGGGTGACGAAGCTGTCGAAATCGAGTGCCCGCGCCAGCCGCACCGCCGGGTGGTCGAAGACCTGCAAGCGCAGCCAGCGGTGATAGCTGAGCGCCCGCGCCCAGGGGTTGCGGACCAGGGTGAAGGCGAACAGCCCGTCCAGCACCGCGTCGGGCACCAGCCCCTCGATATCGGACAGCGTCGAATGCTTCCACAGCCGGCCGCGCGCCGGCGCCCCCTTGAGCCGCTGCCGGCGGCGGCGCGCCTTGGGGGTGTCGCCCAGCATCAGATCGTCCTTCATCGCCCGCGCCTCCAGCGCCAGCGCCAGCGAGGTGCCCCCGGTCTTGGGGATATGGATGAAGACGTAGCCGCGCCCGGGACTGAGGATCATGGGCCGGAGGCTAGCCTATTTCGAGCGGACCGCAATGATGGCGCCGCCCGCCACGATCAGCCCCAGCCCCACCGCCTGACCGGTACCGACCGGCTGGTCGTAGAGCACCCAGGCGATCAGCGGCGCGAACAGCATCACCGAATATTCGAACACCGCCACCTGCGAGGCCTCGCCGAACTGATAGGCCTTGATGATCAGGAAGACCGCCACCACCGAGCCCACCGCCTGCACCGCCACCCAGGGCGCGGCCTGCCACATTGGCCAGACCCAGCCGCGGGCGACGAAACCGGCGGCCCCCGGCGCCGCCTCGGCCGGGGCCAGCGCCAGCCAGATCAGCCCGCCGGCGCCGATCGCCCCCATCGCCAGCAGCATGCCGGCCAGCAGCGCCACGGTGCTTTCGCCCTCGCACAGGCTGCGGGTGGCGATCGAGCCCAACGCGTAGAACAGCCCGCCGGCCACCGGCAGCAGGATGGTCCAGTCGAAATTCGCCGGATCCGGCTGCAGCACGAAGAGGATGCCGGCAAAGCCGAAACCCACCGCCAGGACGCGCCAGGGTCCGATCCGCTGGCGCAGCCCCAGCGCGGTGATCAGCAGGATGAAGATCGGCGAGGTGAACAGCCCGCCCAGCGCCTGGGCGATCGGCATCAGTGCCAGCGCGGCGAAATAGAACATCATCGACGCCGCCAGCAGCAGGCTGCGCAGCGCCACCGGCGCCAGCCGGCGCGGCCCCAGCCGGCCCAGCCCCGCCACCGACAGCGCCAGCAGCAGCGGCAGCGTCATCAGCGTCCGGGTCAGGTGGAACTGCCACAGGCCGATCTCGGCCGAGATGTGGGGGATGAAATTGTCGATCACGCCCACGATCGCCATGGCGCAGATCATCGCCAGCGCGGCGGCAAGGGGGCGGGTGTCGTTCGGAATGGTCACAATGCTTGTCATGGTCTTTCCATTGCCAGCCCGGCGGCGCAATATCTGGTCTCTATGCGACATGACCGCAAAATGACGGAGGGTAATTCATGGGTTGGATGGCGGATGAGACAGGGCTGGAGAAGACGGCGGCGAACTATGTGCCGCTGACGCCGCTGTCGCCCCTGCGGCGCGCCGCGCATGTCTTCGCCGACGAGCTGGCGGTGGTCTACGGCAGCCACCGCAAGACCTATGCGGAATATTACGACCGGGTGACGCGGCTGGCCTCGGCGCTGGCGGGCATGGGCGTCAAGCCGGGCGATGTGGTGGCGACGCTGCTGCCCAATATCCCCGCCCAGGCCGAGGCGCATTTCGGCGTGCCGGCCTGTGGTGCGGTGCTGAACACGATCAACACCCGGCTCGATATCGGCACGGTGGCCTATATCTTCGACCACGGCCAGGCCAAGGTGGCGCTGGTCGACAGCCAGTTCATCGCGCTGGCGGAACAGGCCATCGAACAGATGGAGGGGCATGCGCCGATCCTGATCGAGGTGCCGGATGTCGCTGCCGGCTATCCCGCCAGCGGCCGCCATGCGACCTATGAGCGGATCCTGGGCAATGCCGAGCATGATTTCGACTGGGTGATGCCGCAGGACGAATGGGAGAGCATCGCGCTCAACTACACCTCGGGCACCACCGGGCGCCCCAAGGGCGTGGTCTATCACCATCGCGGCGCCTATCTGAACGCCATGGGCCAGGTGCTGAGCTGGCGCATGGTGCTGCGGCCGAAATATCTGACCATCGTGCCGCTGTTCCACTGCAACGGCTGGTGCCACACCTGGATGATGCCGATGCTGGGCGGCACGCTGGTCTGCTGCCGCGATATCACCGCGCCGGCGATCTTCGATGCCATCGCCGACGAGGGGGTGACCCATTTCGGCGGTGCCCCCATCGTGCTGAACATGCTGGTGAACGCGCCGGAAGCAGAGCGGCGCAGCTTCGACCATGTGGTCGAGGTGTTCACCGCCGGTGCCCCGCCCGCCCCCGCGACGCTGGCCAAGATCGAGCCGATGGGCTTCCACATCACCCAGGTCTACGGGCTGACCGAGACCTACGGGCCGGCCACCGAATGCACCTGGGGCGCCCATTGGGACCACCTCGAGGGCGACGACCGCGCCGCTATCAAGGCGCGGCAGGGGGTGGCGATGCCGATCTTCGAACATATCACCGTGATGGACGCGCAGATGCATCAGGTGCCGATGGACGGCGAGACCCAGGGCGAGATCATGATGCGCGGCAACGGGGTGATGAAGGGCTACTTCAAGAACCCCGGGGCCACGGCAGAGGCCTTTGCCGGGGGCTATTTCCACTCCGGCGACATCGCGGTGCAGCATCCCGACGCCTATATCCAGATCACCGACCGCGCCAAGGACGTGATCATCTCGGGCGGCGAGAACGTCAGTTCGGTCGAGGTCGAGGGCGTGCTGATGGCGCATCCCGACGTCAACCTGGCCGCCGTGGTGGCCAAGCCGGACGAGAAATGGGGCGAGGTGCCCTGCGCCTTTGTCGAGCTGAAGCCCGGCGCCGAGACCAGCGAGAAGGACCTGATCAGCTTCACGCGGCAGCGGCTCTCGGGGTTCAAGACGCCGAAGCAGGTGGTGTTCCGCGACCTGCCCAAGACCTCGACCGGCAAGATCCAGAAGTTCGAGCTGCGCCGGATCGCGAAGGAGCTCTGACACTCAGGGCCAAGGCCGGCGCCCCCCCGGTGCCGGCCTCAGCATCTTCGCACCGGGCGCCGCGGCTGGCAGGCTGCGGCGCCCGGTGTTGCATGGAAAACGGCATCCGCCCGGGCCATCTTGCCCCCATCGCACCGACCCCGTGGAAATAGGTCCTCGTGCCGCATCATCCGGGCTTGCAATCGGCAAAACGCATTCCTAATTTGGAATACAAAGGCGCCGGCAGGGCGCCCGTAATCGAGAGGAATGGAAATGACGATCAATCAAGCTGTGATGGCAATGGCCGGTTTCATGGTGCTGCTGTCGGTGGCGCTGACTTGGTTCGTGTCGCCCTACTGGGTCTGGCTGACGGTCTTCGTCGGCGCCAACATGTTCCAGTCGGCCTTTACCGGCTTTTGCCCGGCCGCCTTCATCTTTGCCAAGCTGGGCCTGAAGGCCGCCTGAGCACGGGCGCCGACATGCCCGCCCCGCGGGCGGCGAACCCGTTTGCCGCCCCCGTTTGTGCCGTGCTAGTGTAACCGAAAAACCGAGGCACGGCAGAACAAGGCGACATGACGGCGCTGCGAGAATATCAACGGCTGGAAGCCAGTGGGCTGTGGCGACGCAGCCCCGAGGACCAGCGCCGCGAAGTCATCGTCTCGGTCGGCGAGGCGACGCTGACCGTTACCGACCTCAACGACCGCGCCCTGACGCATTGGTCGCTCGCCGCCGTGATGCGGCAGAACCCCGGCGCGCTGCCGGCGGTCTATCACCCCGACGGAGATCCCGGCGAAACGCTGGAACTGGCCGATGGCGAGGACGCGATGATCGAGGCGATCGAGCGCGTGCGCGCCGCGATCTCGCGCGCGCGCCCGCGCCCCGGCCGGCTGCGGCTGGCCAGCGTCGGCACCAGCCTGGGCGTGGTGCTGATCCTGCTGCTGTTCTGGCTGCCCGGCGCCATGCTGCGCCACACCGTGCAGGTGGTCCCCGCCATCAAGCGGCAGGAGATCGGCGACGCGCTGTTGCACCGGATCGAACGGGTCGCCGGCAAGGCCTGTCAGACGCCCGAGAGCACCCCGGTGCTGAAGCGGCTGGCGCAGCGCACCGGCGGCGGCCGGCTGGTGGTGCTGCGCACCGGGCTGCAGGGCACCCTGCATCTGCCCGGCGACATCATCCTGATGAACAAGGCGCTGATCGAGGATTACGAGGATCCGGCAGTCGCCGCCGGCTATATCCTGGCCGAGCGCGCCCGCGCGGCGCAGGTCGATCCGCTGGCCGAACTGCTGGAATACGGCGGGCCGATCGCCACCTTTCGCCTGCTGACCACCGGGCAGGTGACCCAGACCACGCTGGACGACTACGCCGAACGGGTGCTGGTCGCCCCCCGCCCCGAGCTGGGCGACGATGTGCTGCTGGCGGCCTTCGCCCACGCCTCGATCCCCTCGACCCCCTATGCCTATGCCCGCGACATCACCGGCGAGGATGTGCTCGGCCTGATCGAGGCCGATCCGATGACCGGGAAAGAGACCGACCCGGTGCTGCCGGACCGCGACTGGGTGCTGTTGCAGAACATCTGCGGCGGCTGACCGCCGCCGCGCCGCCTCGGATCCCGTTCAGACCGTCAGCGGCCCGCCGTCAGCGGCTGGGCCGGCCGGTCGCCGGCGGCACCGCGCCCTCTGGGGCCGAGCGGGTCGAGAACCGCAGCACCGGGGTCCGGTCGGTTTCGGCCGGGGACCGGGCGACATCGGAGGAGACCACCACGACGGGCCGGTCGGTCGGCTGCTGGATCAGCTCGCGCGGCACCGTGCGGGTCCAGATCTGATCGCTCTGCGCGTCGCCGGCGGCGGTGCCGCCGCCGCGATGCGGGTTCAGCCGGTCGTCGTCGCGCACCACCGGCAGATAGCCGGCCGGAACCGCCGCGACCGGCAGCGGCGCCGCCGGCCTCAGCGCGTATTCGGCGCGATGCGGGTTCAGCCGGTCATCCGACCACACCGGGCGATAGCCCTTGGGGATCGACACGTTCTGGGTGTTGCGGCGCTGGTCGTAGACATGGCGCGGCACCGCGCGCGCACCGGGCGCATAGCCCTGCAGCGACGTCTGACGGCCCGGGATCGCGAAGACCGCCGGCACCTCCTGCTGCGGACCGCAACGCACCCCCGGGCCGCGGTTGATGTACTGCTGGCTGAGGGGCGAGGCATTGGCGCAGCCGCCGCCCTGCTGCACGCCCGCGCGCGGCGCCAACGGCGCCGGCTGCACCGGCCGGCGCGCGCTGACGACGGTCGGAGCCGGACCCGGAGACGGGCGGCGGGCAGTCGCCTCGACGACCACCGGCGCGACGACCGGCACCACCGGGCGCGCTGCGGCAACAGTCCGGGGCGCGGACGCGACGGCGGCGGGCTGCGCCACCGCCGCCGGCAGCGGCTTGGGCATCGGCGCGGCCTGCGGCGCCGGCTGGGCGCTGGCGGGCACGGTGATCTCGATCACCTCCGGCGCCTTGGGCGTCGGCGTCGCCACCGGCGCCGCAGCAGCCGTCACGGTGCCCGGCGCGAAGGTCGGCTGATAGCCGCAGACCTGCTGGCGGCTCCGCGTCACCCGCGGCACCCAGGACACATTGCCGTCGATGCCGGCACGGATGAAGATGCAGCCCTTGCTGTCGACGTATTGCTTGCCCTGATAGGAGGCGGGCGGAAATTCGGCCGGCGCGGCAGCGGCCGCCGCCTGCCGGCTCTGGGCCTGAACCGACAGCGTGCCGAATGCGGTGGCAATCAGTGCAGCAACAATAACCCTTGTAAACTTCATCCCGGCCCCCACAAGATATGGCCCGCAGGATGCCGCAAATCCGGTAGTGAGTAAAGTGGGCAGTTCGGCCTTATTTGGTGCCGAACATGCGGTCCCCGGCGTCGCCCAGCCCCGGCATGATATAGCCCTTGCTGTTCAGCCCGCGGTCCACCGCCGCGGTCACGCTCGGCACATCGGGATGCGCCTCGTGCATGCGCTTGACGCCCTCGGGCGCCGCCAGCAGGCAGAGGAAGCGGATGTCGGTGGCGCCGGCCTGTTTCAGCAGGTCGATGGCGGCGGCCGAGCTGTTGCCGGTGGCCAGCATCGGGTCGACCACGATCACCAGCCGGTCGTTCATCCCCTCCGGCACCTTGAAGTAATATTGCACCGGCTTCAGGGTCTTCTCATCGCGGTAAAGGCCGACGAAGCCAACCCGGGCCGAGGGCACCAGCTCCAGCACGCCGTCCAGCATGCCGTTTCCGGCGCGCAGGATCGACACCAGCGCCAGTTTCTTGCCGGCCAGGATCGGCGCGTCCATCTCCTCCAGCGGGGTTTCGATGGCGCGGGTGGTCATCGGCATCTCGCGGGTGATCTCATAGGCCAGCAGCAGGGTAATCTCGTGCAGCAGCCGGCGGAATTCGGCGGAAGACGCCCCCTTGTCCCGCATCAGCGTCAGCTTGTGCTGGACCAGCGGATGATCGACGACGGTCAGAAGGTCGTGCATGGCGTCTCTCCCAGATTATTCGTTGTTTTCTATTAGGCCCGCCGCCGCCCGTGCTGCAAGCGGCAAGCGGCGGCGGGGGTCAAAAACCCGTCACAGAAAGCTGCGCCCGGGGCCGCGTTGGGCCAGCCCCAGGTGATCGGCGATGCTGGCGGCGACATCGACGAACCCCACCTGCCCCACCGCCCGGACCCCGCGCCCGGCGCCCAGCACCGGCACCCGTTCGCGGGTGTGATCGGTACCGCACCAGCTGGGATCGTTGCCGTGGTCGGCGGTCAGGATCATCAGATCGCCGGGCCGCAGCCGCGCCAGCAGCGGGCCGATGGCGGCGTCGAACCCTTCCAGCGCCCGGGCATAGCCCGAGATGTCGCGACGATGACCGTAGAGGCTGTCGAACTCGACGAAATTGGCGAAGGTCAGACTGCCCTCCTCCGCGCCCTCGACCAGATCGGACAGATGCTGCATCAGCTCCGCATCCGTCCCCTTCACCACATCGTCGATCCCCTGCATCGAGAAGATGTCGCCGATCTTGCCCACCGCATGGACCCGGCCCCCGGCCAGCTGCACCCAGTCGGTCAGCACCGGCGCCGGCGGCGCGATGGCATAGTCGCGGCGATGCGCGGTGCGGGTGAAGCCGGCCTCCGGGCTGCCGACGAAGGGGCGCGCGATCACCCGCCCCACCTTCATCGCATGCAGCATCGGCGCCACCGCGCGGCAGAGCGTCAGCAGCCGGTCGAGCCCGAATGTCGCCTCATGCGCGGCGATCTGGAACACGCTGTCGGCCGAGGTGTAGCAGATCGGCCAGCCGGTGCGCATATGCGTTGCCCCCAGCCGGGCGATGATCTCGGTCCCCGAGGCGTGGCAATCGCCGAGGATGCCCTCGGTGCCCGCCGCCCGCGCCACCGCCGCGCTCAGCTCGGGCGGAAAGGCCGGATGGGTGTCAGGGAAGTAATGCCAGTCCCAGGGCACCGGCAGCCCGGCCAGTTCCCAATGCCCCGACGGCGTATCCTTGCCCGGAGACACCTCGGTCGCCGCGCCCCAGAGGCCCTGCGGCTCGGCGCCCAGCCCCGGCACCTCGGTCCCCGAGGCCAGCCGCACCGCCGCCCCCAGCCCCAGCGCATCGAGGTTGGGCAGATGCAGCGGACCGGAGCGGCCCGCCTCCGCCCGCCCTGCGGCGCAGGCCCGGGCGATATGGGCCAGCGTATTGGCGCCGGTGTCGGGGGTGGTACCGTTGAAGAACCGGCCGGCATCCGGCGCGCCGCCGATGCCCACCGAATCCATCACCACCAGAAAGGCGCGGCTCACGCCCCCAGCCTTTCGCGGATCAGCGCCGGCGTCGTCACCGGCCCGGGGCCGATGGTGATGGCGGCACGCACCGCCGCCGCCGCCCGGCGCGCGGCATCCTCGCGCGCGGCGTGCACCATGGCCAGCGGCGTGCCCTTTTCGACCTTCGCCCCCAGCCGGATCACATGCGACAGGCCGACGGCGGGATTGACGATATCGCTCTCCACCTGCCGGCCACCGCCGAGCTCGACCACCGCCAGCCCCAGCGCCTCGCCGTCCATGGCGGTGACATAGCCCTCGTCGCGGGCGGCGACCTCAAGCATCACGTCGGCCTCGGGCAGGAAGCGCGCCCAGTTGTCGACAAAGCCCAGCGGCCCGCCCTGCGCGGCGATCATCCGGCCGAAGCGGTCGGCGGCGCGGCCATCGGCGATCACCGCGCGGATCTGCGCCGTGCCCGTCGCCACATCCGCCGCCAGCCCGGCGTCGGCCAGCACCTGACCGCCCAGCTCGG
Organism: Pseudodonghicola sp.; assembly: GCA_050177915.1. GTDB lineage: Bacteria > Pseudomonadota > Alphaproteobacteria > Rhodobacterales > Rhodobacteraceae > Pseudodonghicola. Next base: position 13,517 of record JBFXGQ010000038.1, read on the forward strand.
CGGTCAGATCGGCCAGCGGCCCGGCCGCCAGCCCGGTCAGCACCCGCAGCGAGGCGTCGACCTCAAGCGCGTTGCCCAGCGCCGGCGCCAGCGGCTGCGACATGTCGGTGATCAGCGCCGAGGCCCGGCAGCCGGCGGCATTGGCGGTCTCGGTCAGGGCGCGGGCCAGCGCCCGGGCCTCCTCCGGCGTCTTCATGAAGGCGCCGCTGCCCAGCTTGACGTCCAGCACCAGCGCATCGGGCGCCTCGGCCAGCTTCTTCGACAGGATCGAGGCGGTGATCAGATCCAGGCTCTCGACCGTGCCGGTCACATCGCGCACCGCATAGAGCCGCTTGTCCGCCGGCGCGATCCGCGCCGAGGCGCCGGCGATCACGCAGCCGGCCTTGGCGACGATCTGCGGCATCAGCTCCTGCGGGATCGCGGTGGAAACGCCGGGGATCGCCTCGAGCTTGTCCAGCGTGCCGCCGGTATGGCCCAGCCCGCGGCCCGAGATCATCGGCACATAGGCACCGCATTCGGCCAGCGCCGGGGCCAGCAGCAGCGACACGCAATCGCCCACTCCGCCGGTGGAATGCTTGTCCACCACCGGCCCGTCGAGATCCCAGCGCATCACCGCACCGCTGTCGCGCATCGCCAGCGTCAGCGCGGTGCGGCCCGCCTCGCTCAGGCCGCCCTTGCAGACCCCCATGGCGAAGGCGCCGGCCTGGGCGTCGCTGACGCCGCCATCGGCCAGCCCCTCGGCGAACCAGCGCAGTTCCTCGGCCGACGGGGTCTCGCCCCGGCGCAGGCGGGACAGGATCGCGCGCGCATCCATCGGCTCAGGCCTTCTGCATGTGATCGGTGTTGAAGGCGCCGGGCAGCAGCTGCCCCAGCGTCATGACCTGTTCCTTGCCGTCGAGCGTGCCCATGAACACCGGCACATGGCCCTTGCCGAATTCGGCCAGCCGCTGGCGGCAGCCGCCGCAGGGCGACACCGGCACCGGGGAATCGGCGATCACATAGACCTCGGTCAGCTCGGTCTCGCCGGCGGCGACCATGGCGGCGATGGCGCCGGCCTCGGCGCAGGTGCCCTCGGGATATGACACATTCTCGACATTGCAGCCGGCGTATATGGTCCCCGAGGCCGCGCGGATCGCCGCCCCCACCTTGAACCTGGAATAGGGGGCATGGGCGTTTTCGCGGACCTGCGCGGCGGCGGCTTTCAGCGGCATGGGGGACTCTCTCCGGTTTTTCGCCCATCTTGCGGCTGTGCCGCCGGGATGCAAGGGGGCGCCGATGCCGCAGGAGGACACGAAACAGCCCCTTGCCCTTTGCCGGATTTGGGCAGAAACAGCCTGCGGCGTTTTCCGAGGTTTCACCCGCCCGAAAAATGGTTTAACGTTAAACTATACCCTCTCATCGGAGCATCCGATATGACCGATCACCAGAATCTGCGTCAGGCCGCCCTGTTCTATCACGAATACCCCAAGCCCGGAAAACTCGAGATCCGGGCAACCAAGCCGATGGCGAACGGCCGCGACCTGAGCCGCGCCTATTCCCCCGGCGTGGCCGAGGCCTGCCTTGAGATCAAGGACGATCCGGCCACCGCGGCGCGCTATACCGCCCGCGGCAATCTGGTCGCCGTGGTCACCAACGGCACCGCCGTTCTGGGGCTGGGCAACATCGGCGCGCTGGCCTCCAAGCCGGTGATGGAGGGCAAGGCGGTCCTGTTCAAGAAATTCGCCAATATCGACTGTTTCGATATCGAGCTGAACCAGCCCGACCCGGAGAAGCTGGCCGAGATCGTCTGCGCGATGGAACCCTCCTTCGGTGCCATCAACCTTGAGGACATCAAGGCCCCCGACTGCTTCATCGTCGAAAAGATCTGCCGCGAACGGATGAACATCCCGGTCTTTCACGACGACCAGCACGGCACCGCCATCGTGGTGGGCGCCGCGGCCAAGAACGCGATGCATGTCGCCGGCAAGGCCTTCGAGGATATCAAGATCGTCAGTACAGGCGGCGGCGCGGCCGGCATTGCCTGCCTGAACATGCTGCTGAAGCTGGGGGTGAAGCGCGAGAACGTCTGGCTCTGCGACATCCACGGGCTGGTCTACGAGGGCCGCGAGGTCGACATGAACCCGCAGAAGGCGGCCTTCGCGCAGAAGACCGATCTGCGCGACCTGGATCAGGTGATCGAGGGGGCCGACATGTTCCTCGGTCTCTCCGGCCCCAATGTGCTGACGCCCGAGATGGTGGCGCGGATGGCCAAACGCCCGGTGATCTTCGCGCTGGCCAACCCGACGCCCGAGATCCTGCCCGACGACGCCCGCACCGTCGCCCCCGACGCGATCATCGCCACCGGGCGGTCGGACTATCCCAACCAGGTCAACAACG
>JBFXGQ010000039.1:0-15771 GCA_050177915.1 Pseudodonghicola sp.
CTGGCGTCCCATTGGCCGCCGGTGGTGAAATTCGGCCGGGTGGCGTCGGTCACCATGACCACCACGCGGCCGTCGTGGTACTGGACGAAACCGTTCAGCCGGTCGCCCATCGGCAGAACCACCCGCCCGTCGTCGTAATCCTGCCGCCAGGACACCACGCTCCAGCGGCCCTCGATACTCTTGCTGTCCATGTGGAAACTCTCCTGTCTGCTGCGCCGGCTCAGGCGGATTGCGCCGCGCGGTCGTCGCCTGCACCGAGAAACCCGGTGACGATGTCCAGAAACTCCGGCGCCTTTTCGATCTGCACCCAATGGCCACAGGCGTCGATCGGGTGCAGCTCCGCCCGGGGCAGCTTGCGCACCAGCGCCTCGGAGACCGAAAACGGGATGACCTGATCGTCGCGGCCGTGGATCGCCACCACCGGAATATCGATCGCGGCAAGCTCGGCATCGCTCAGCGCCAGCATCTCGACCCCGGCCTGGCGCGGTTCGGGAAACAGCGCGGCGAAGCGGTCCTGCACATCGGCGCGGATGCTGGCGCGATAGCGCATGTCGACCAGATCGTCGCTGATGATCGAATGGTCGTAGGCGAAGATGTGCAGCAGCTCGTTCATCGCCTCGTGCGAGGGCTGATAGCCCCAGACCTTTTGCAGCCCCTCGGTGATCGGGAAGGGCGTGCCGACCGAGCCCATCAGCACCAGCCGGTCAACCCGGTCGGGATGCAGGCTGGCGGTCTTCAGCGCGATGGCGCCGCCGAAGGAATTGCCGATGATGGTGACCTTCTGCAGCCCCAGCGCGTCCAGCAGGCCGATCACCTGCCGCACCCACGCCGCGGGCGTGGCATCGAAATCGGCCGGCGTCTCGGTGTAGCCGAAGCCCGCCATATCCGGCGCGATCACCCGATGGGTCTCGGCCAGCACCGGCAGGATCGTGCGCCAGTTCGCCCAGGCGGTCACCCCGGGACCGGAGCCGTGGATCAGCAGAACCGCATCGCCCTGCCCCTGATCGTGAAAATTGATGCGCACCCCATCCACAGTCAGGGTCTTGCCGATTTCGGGGCTGGAGCTGGTCATAGATCGATTCCTTGCAGTCAGACGAAGCGCAACAGCACCGGCCGGAGGCGGCGAGCTGCCCAATTTCACATTACACTTTCAATTACATCATATATTGTCAATAATAACATTCATACCTGAGCCGCGAAAACGCACCACCCCGTCCGGTCCGCATTTCGCTTTCCAACGAAAACCGCCTACTATCCGGGCGGACATGAGCAAAAGACGACGTGATGCTTCTGAAAAACACCCGACGTTCGCTCGCCAACGATCTTGCCGAACAGTTGCGCGACGACATCCTGACCGGCCGCAAGAAGCCGGACGACTACCTGCGCCTGCAAAACCTCGCCGAGGAGTTTCAGGTCAGCCTCAGCCCGATTCGGGAAAGCCTCTCGGTGCTGTCGAGCGAGGGGCTGGTGGTCCAGGTCGGCCAGCGCGGCTACAAGGTGGCGCCGCTGTTGCGCGAACATCTGGTCGATGCCACCCGGGCGCGGATCGCGCTGGAAACCCTGTGCCTGAAGGCCTCGATCGAACAGGGCGACGACGAGTGGGAGGCCGGGGTGGTCTCAAGCTTCTGGAAGCTCAACAAGATCGACCAGTCGGAATGGGACGCCGAGACGCTGGTCGAATGGGAAAAGCATCACCACCGCTTCCACGAGGCGCTGGTGGCCGGCTGCCAGTCGGGGATGCTGATCGAATTCTGCGACATCGCCCGGCGGGTGACCGACCGCTTCCGCCGCATCTGCATCCGGCGCACCGCCCCGGACATCAAGGTCTGGCAGGAGCATGAGACGATCTACGAACTGACCATCGCCCGCCGCGCCGACGAGGCCGCCGCGGCGCTGGCCGCGCATATCCAGCGCAGTTCGGACCGCATCCTGCAGGACTGCTTTTCCGACGGTTAGACGGCGTCGGACCGACGCCCGGCAGCGGCAAATGCAAACGGGCCCCCGCGATCCGCGGGGGCCCGTTTGGCGGCGACGGACGCCGCAAGCGGTCAGATCTTCAGATGCTCCAGGATCCGGTCCCGGCTGCTGGCGTCGACCGCCCCGGAATCGTCGATCTCGCCCAGTTTCAGCACGGCCCAGCGGTCGGCCACCTCGAGGGCGAAGTTCAGGTTCTGCTCGACCAGCAGCACGGTGGTGCCGTTTTCGGCCCGTTCGGCCTGCAGCGCCTTGGCGATCCGCGCGACCACCGTCGGCTGCAGACCTTCGGAAATCTCGTCGATCAAGATGAGATCGGGCTTCAGCATCAGGGCGCGGCTGAGGATCAGCATCTTCTGTTCGCCCCCCGACAGGGTGCCGGCCTTCTGCCCCAGCCGGTCGCGCAGGAACGGAAAATGGACGAACACCCGCTCCAGCGCCGCCTCCAGCTCCCGGTCGGAACGCACCGCCAGCCGCAGGTTGTCGCGGATGCTGAGATCGGTGAACAACGGCTGCTCCTGCGGCGCATAGCCGACCCCCGAGGCGATCAGCGTCTTCGGCGCGGCGCCGACGATCGACCGGCCGTCCAGCCGGATGTCGCCGGCGCGCGCGGCCACCAGCCCGAGGATGGTCTTGAGCAGGGTCGTCTTGCCCATGCCGTTCTTGCCCATCAGGGCAAAGATCTCGCCCCGGCGGATCGCCAGCGTGAGGTCCTTGATGATGGCGACCGGGCCATAGCCGCTGGTCACGCCGTCCAGCGCCAGCTTGGTGTCTGTCTTCGCGGTGTCAAACATGATCGCCCCCGGAATAGATCGTTTTGACGATGTCGGAATTCACCACCTCGTCGACCGAACCGTCCAGCACCAGACGGCCCTGATGCAGCACCACGATCCGGCTGGAGATGTCGCGCACGAAGTCGAGGTCGTGTTCGACGAGGATCGCGGCAAAGCCGAGCTCGTTGGTCAGTTTCTTCAGGATCGTGCCGATGGTGGTGCGTTCCGCCTTGGTCAGCCCGGCGGTCGGCTCGTCCAGCAGGATCATCCGCGGCTCCAGCGCGACCACCATGGCCAGCTCGAGGCTCTGCTTCTGACCGTGCGACAGCAACGACACCTCGGCCAACAGCAACTGGTCCAGACCGGTCAGCTGCAGGATCTCGATCGCCGCCGGCGGCAGGCGCAGCCGGTCCGAGGCGGTGACGACGCTGGGCGCCTCCAGCGCGGCGCGCGCCATGCGCAGGCATTCGGCCACGGTCAGGCTTTCGAACACGCTGGCGACCTGGAACTTGCGGCCGACGCCCAGCGCGACGATCTGGTTCGGCACCATGCCGGCGATGTTCTGGCCGGCGATGCGGATCACCCCGCCCGAGCTTTCCTTGCCGTCGGTCAGGCAGCGCATCATCGTCGTCTTGCCCGCCCCGTTGGGGCCGACCAGGCTGACCAGCTCGCCCGGCGCCACGTCCAGGGTGATATCCGCCAGCACCTTCTGGCTGCCATAGGATTTTTCCAGCTTGTCGATGCTCAGCAGCGGGCCGCCGGTCGCCGCCATCCGGTCGCCGCCATATGGTGCCGCGGCGCCTCGGCGACCAGTTCGGGACCGGCGCCCGCCACCACCTCGCCACGGCCGCGCCGGGTCAGGCGGGTGACCAGCGCGGCCAGACCGTTGGGCAGGAAGATGATCATCACGACAAAGAGCGCGCCGACGACCAGCTGCCACAGGAAGGGCAGCTCGCCCGACAGGCTGGCGCTGAGGTAGTCGATGCCGATGGTACCCAGAACCGGGCCCAGGATGGTGCCGCGGCCGCCCAATGCGGTCCAGACCACCAGTTCGGTGCCGAAGACGAAGCTGGTGTTCTCCGGCGCCACCACGCCCGAGGCGTTGGCATAGAGGAACCCCGCCAGCCCGGCGACGCCCGCCAGCACGGCGGTCAGCGCGATCTTGATGCGCTGGGTGTTGAGGCCAAGATAGGCGCAGCGGGTCTCATTGTCGCGGATCGCGGTCAGGATCCGCCCGCTGTCCGAGCGCACGAAGATCAGCGCGCCCAGCGCGACGATCACCAGGCTGATGCCCGACAGCCGGAAGAACCCCTCCAGCCCGAAGGGCAGGCCGAAGTATCCGACCAGGCCGCTGCTCGACCCGGTGAGGGTGCCGCCGGAATAGATCAGCTGGGTCACCACGATGGGAAACACGAGCGAGATCACCGTCGCATAGATCGGGGTCGAGCCATAGTAGAACGACAGCCAGCCGACGATCACGCCCAGCACCACCGGCACCAGGATCGCCAGCACCAGCGCCAGACCCATCAGGCTGGGCGAGCTGCCAATATGGGTCAGCAGCATCGCCGTGGCATAGGCGCCGACGCCGAAGAAGGCGGCCTGACCGAAGGTGAGGATGCCGGTGAAGCCCCACAGCAGATCGACGGTGATCGCCAGGATGGCATAGATCATCGACCGCGTCAGCACGTTGATGCTGAACCGGCTCAGGACCATCGGGCCGAAGATCACCAGCGCCAGCGCCACCAGGGCGAGAACGCCCAGCAGGACGACACGGCGGCGCACGGCCGCGTTGCGAGGGGCGGAGATGGCAAGCGCGTCAGACACGGGCAAACCCTTTCGAACTGATGCGGAGGACCAGCGCGCTCAGCACCGCGACGGTGATTCCCCCGAGAATCGGGCTGATGAAGGTGGAGACCAGAACCTGCGCGCCGCCGAACACCAGACAGGCGACCGCCAACGCGCCGAAGGACGACCCCGCCACCATCACCAGCATGAAGGAGCCGATCAGCCAGGACACGCCCATGGTCGGATCGACGCTGGTCAGCGGCGTCAGCAGGACGCCGGCCAATGCGGTCAGCCCGGTGCCGATCATGAAGGTGAAGAGCCGGATGCGCGTGGTATCGAGGCCCAGCGCCCGGGCCAGCGGCTCGTTCATGATGATCGCGCGGGCCGAGAGGCCCAGCCGGGTGCCCTCCAGCAGAAAGGCGAAGCCCAGCCCGATCACCAGAGCCGCCACCAGCGCGAACAGGCGATAGAGCGAATAGCTGGTGCCGAGAAGCTGGATGGTCCCGGACAGCAGGTTCTCGGTGAACTGCACGTCGCGGCCGAACCACAGGGTGATCAGCTGGCCGATGACGATCCCCAGCCCCCAGGTGGCCAGGATCGCGTCCAGCGGCCGGGCATAGAGCGGTCGCACGATCAGCCGTTCGGTCACGCCTCCCAGCACCGCGCCCGCGACGAAGGCCAGGGGCAGCGCCAGCCAGGGGTTCAGCCCCAGCCCGCCGGTCACCACGGCGCAATAGGCCCCCACGGTCAGCCAGGCGCCATGGGCGAAATTCACGATTTCCAGCACGCCGAAAATGGCGAGCAGCCCCGCCGAGACGATAAACAGGATGGCCGCAGTGGTCACGATATCCAACAGGAGTGTCATCAGGCCGGGGTTCCTTTCGGGAAATAGGAGAGGCGGCCGGGGCACGGGGCCCCGGTCGCGCTGTCAGCTCAGAGCTTGGGGCACTGGTCGCCCGGATCGACGTCCTTGAAGGTCTCGACCACCGAGACCGAGCCGTCTTCCTGCACCTGCCCCAGATACATGGTCAGCGGCGCATGGTGCTGCTTGCTCATCTGGATGGTGCCGCGCGGGCCGGTGAAGGACACTTCGTCCAGCACGTCCAGCACGGCCTTGGCATCGGTGGAGCCGGCCTTTTCGACCGCCGCCTTGTAGAGATAGACGGCCTCGTACTGCGGCACCGACAGGTCGTTGGGGGTGCGCAGCTCGTCACCGAACTTGGCGGTCATGGCGGCGAGGAAGGCCTTGTTCTCGGCGCTGTCGATGCCGGTGACATAGGAGGCCGAGATCAGGATGCCGGCGGCGTCGGCGCCCATGCTTTTCGCGGTGCCCTCATCGACGGCGAGGTTGGCATAGGGCAGATCGACACCGGCGCCGCGCAGCTGCTTGGTCAGGGTGACGTTCGGCGCGCCGCCGGCGGTCGAGGTGATCATCGCCTCTGCGCCCGAGGCCTTCAGCTTGGAGATGATCGCGGTCCAGTCGGTGCCGTCCATCGGCAGGTATTCCTCACCCACCACTTCGCCGCCGGTGCTTTCGACGTAGCTGCGGGCGAATTCCAGCATGCCGCGGCCAAAGGCGTAGTCGCTGCCGATCAGGAAGTACTTCTTGGCGCCCTGGGTGTTCAGATAGTCGACGATCGGCGGCACCTGCTGTTCCGGCACCCAGGCGTCGACATAGAGGTAGGGGTTGCACGACCGGCCTTCGTAGAAGGAGGTGTAGATATAGGGCACCTTGCCCTTGGACACGATCGGCAGGCCAGCGTTGCGCGCGGCGCTCGTCTCCATCGAGATCAGCACGTCGACCTCTTTCTGGAACACCAGCGAGTCGAAGGCCTTCTGCGCCCCGGCGGCGCCCGAGGCGTCATCGGCGATCACCAACTCCAGCGGGCGGCCCAGAACGCCGCCGGCCTTGTTGATTTCCTCGACCGCCAGTTCGGCCGACTGCACCACCGAGGGCGCGACCACGCTGTTGGCGCCGGACAGGCCGACCGGCACGCCGATGCGGATCGGATCGTCGGCAGCAAAGGCGGCGCCCGCCAGCATGACGCTGGTCACGGTTGCGATAAGAGAGGGGAGTTTCATGTCTTTAGTTCCCTGTTTGGATTGAGGTTGTCAGGAAGAGGAGACCGGGTCAGCTGTAGACGTCGGTACGCCGGTCGCCGAAGATATCGTTGAATTCATTGAGGTGCCGCTTGGTCGGAACCTCGGCCGGGGTGATCGTGGCATAGAGGATTTCCTCTGCCTCGCGGCTGGCGGGACCGGCCAGCGGCCAGCCGGTGGCATCGAGGATCAGGCTCTGGCCGATGAAGGGCTGGCCGCGCTCGGTGCCGACCCGGTCGGCGCAGGCGATGAACAGCCCGTTGGAATGCGCCGCCGCCTTGTGCAGGATGTTCGACATTGCCTCGGCCTCCGGGTCCTGATCGGGCATCGGCACCCAGTTGGTGGGGATGCAGATCACCTCGGCCCCCTGGATCGCCAGCTGGCGGAAGGTCTCGGGGAACCAGCCGTCATAGCAGATCGCCACACCGATCTTGCCCAGCGGCGTGTCGAACACCGGCAGCCCCAGGTCGCCCGGCGTGAAGAACAGCTTCTCCCGATACCACAGATGCATCTTGCGATAGGTGCCGATATGGCCCTCGGGGCCGCACAGCATGGCCGAGTTGTAGAAGGTGCCATCGGCGACCTCGGCCAGACCGGAAACGATATGGACGTCCAGCTCGGCCGCCAGTGCGATCAGCCGCTGGGCGCTGCGCCCCTCCGGGATCGGCTGGGCCAGCCCGGCCAGTTCCTCGGCGCTGTCGAACACATAGCCGCTGTCGGCCAGTTCGGGCAGCACGATCAGCCGCGCGCCCTTGGCATGGGCCTGGCGCACCCGGTCTTCGATCGCATCCAGGTTGGCGTCCAGTTCCCCGATCTTCGGTTCGAACTGAATGCAGGCGATGGTTACGGGCTGTGAAGGGTCAGTCTCAAGGGGCACGTCGATCTCCAAAACGCAAAAAGCCCCCGCCTACGGTCAGAAACCGCAGTATCGGGGGCTGCATAGCCGGGATGTAGAGCGGCAACCTTGCCGCAGAGCAATCTTGCTCGTCCCCTAAATGCTGTCACGCAAGGCGATCCGGTTCAATTTTAATATTTGTGCAATTGCACAGTTTTTTGGCTGATTTTTTCGGCGTTCCTGAAACGCGCCGCCTGAATCAGCGCTTCAGGCCGAGCCGGCGCATCGTCTCATGGGCCGCGATCAACTCCTCGGCGATGGCCGCCATGGTGACCCGTTCCGAGGTGGCCTGATCGCGCAACAGCCGATAGGCGGCATCCTCCTCCAGCCCCTGCTCGTCGACCAGCAGCCGGATCGCCCGATCCACCAGCCGGCGGCCCTTCAGGGTCTCCTCCAGCTTGCGCACCTTGGCCGCCAGCCGCGCCTCATAGCCATGGCGATAGCGCGCCAGGGTGAACTGGGTCAGGATGCCCAGCGGGCGCAACGGCTTGCTCATCACCCCATGGGCGTTGAGATCGTAGATCGCCCGCAGCGAGGTCGGGCTTTCATAGGTGACGACGGCGATGATCGCGGGGTCATGCCCCTCGAACACCTGCACCGCCTGATCCGTCGCGGTATCCTCGACGCTGATGAACACGGTGTCGGTGCCCTCGGGCAGCACCGCCGGCAGCGGCCAGGCGGCCTTCACCTCGCAGCCCAGCCGGCGCAGCTGCGCGATCAGCACCGATCCGTCCTCGTCGCGCGGATGAATCACCAGCACCCGCGCCCGGCGCAGGTCGTCGAGGATGCGGCGCGGTTGTCCCTTCATGCCCATTGCCGCAACGACGGCTCCTCGAACCGGGTGGTGGCCAGATAGGGGTCGGGGTGAACCGGGCTCGCGCCCTCCCAGACCACGTCGAACAGCCCGTCCGCCCGCGCCACGCCGATGCGCGGCGTCAGCCAGGTGTGCCGGGTCTCCGGGTCGACATGGATCCGGCCGCCCGGCGCCTCGAACTCCAGTCCCAGCACCTCCTGCCCGATGCGGCGGGTGTCCATCGTGCCGACCCGTTCCAGCGCCCGGGCGAACAGGTGGACCTGGTTATAGGCCGGCTCGGACCAGACGCTGGTCACCGCCGCGGCGCCGAAGCGCGCCTTGTAGGCCGCGACAAAGGCGCGGTTCACCGCGGTGTCGAGGGTCTGGAAATAGCTGGCCGCCAGAATGTGCCCGGCGCATTTCTCCGCCCCGATGCGCGCGATCTCGCCCTCGGCCATGGTCAGGCTGGCGATCGGGCAGCTGGTGCGGTCGATCCCGGCGGCGTCATAGAGCGTGTAGAAGGCCTGCGCCGAGGTGCCGACCAGCGTCGAGAACACCGCATCGGGGCGCAGCTGCTGGATCTCGCGGATCAGCGCCATCTCCTCGGTCGCGGTGGCGCCCAGCGGCAGATAATGCTCGGCCACCGTCTCGCCGCCCCGCGCCTCGATCAGGTCGCGCATGATCCGGTTGGATTCGCGCGGATAGATGTAGTCCGACCCGACGAAGAGGATGCGGCCGCCATAGGTCTGCAACAGGTAATCGGCCAGCGGCAGGCACAGCTGGTTCGGCGTGGCGCCGGTATAGACAAGGTTCTCGCAATACTCGAACCCCTCGTACATCGAGGGGTAGAACAGCAGTCCGTTGTGGCGTTCGACCACCGGCAGGACGGTCTTGCGGCTGCCCGACATCGAGCAGCCGAAGATCACATCCAGCTCGTCCTCGGACAGCATCTGGCGGGCCAGCGTGCGATAGGCGTCGTTGTCCGACCCCGGGTCGCGGCAGATCGGCACGATCGGCCGCCCCAACACCCCGCCCGCCGCGTTGATCTCGTCGATCGCCAGAAGCGTGCCGTTGTAATGCTCGGTCTCGGTCACGGCGGTGGTGCCGCTGCGCGAGAAAAGCACCCCGGCTCTCCAGCCGTCCCGTGCGGATGGGGTCATGTCAGATACCTCGTGTGAACCGGCCCGGTTGCCGTTCCGGGCCAACATAGGCACCGACCGGGCGGCGCCGCAAGCCGCCGCCCGGCGCGAGGCCGCGCCCTCACACCCCCAGGTCGATCCAGGCCGCCTTGAGGTTCTGGTACTTGTCCAGCGCGTGCAGCGATTTGTCATAGCCGTTGCCGGACTGTTTCACCCCGCCCAGCGTCACCGTGTTGTCCGACCCGGTCGAGCCGTTGACCATGACCACCCCCGCCTGCAGCGCGCCGATCATCCGGTGCGCCCGCGCCAGGCTGCCGGTCCAGACGGCCGAGGACAGGCCGTAGACGCTGTCATTGGCCAGCGCCAGCGCCTCGGCCTCGTCGCGGAAGGTCGTGACCGACAGGACCGGGCCGAAGACCTCCTGTCGAAACAGGGCCATCGACGGGGTCACGCGGTCGAAGACGGTGGGCGCCATGTAGAAGCCGCCGCTTTCGGCCAGCAACTGGCCACCGCCGGCAAGACAGCGGGCGCCCTCGGCCTCGGCCTGCGCCACCATGGCGAGGTTGCGGTCGAGCTGGCGGCGCGTCGCCACCGCGCCGGCATCGCTGCCAAGGTCGAGCGGATCGCCCACCTTGAGGGCCGCGACCACGTCGAGCAGTTCCGCCAGAAAGCGGTCCCGCACCTCCTCCTGCACCAGCACGCGGGCGGCCGAGACGCAGACCTGCCCCGAGTTGCGGAAGAAGGTCCGCCCCGACACCTGGGCGGCGCGGGCAAGGTCGGGGGCATCGGCGAAGACGATGTTGGGCGACTTGCCGCCCAGCTCCAGATAGACCGGCTTCAGGTTCGAAGCGGCCGAGGCCGCCAGCAGCCGGCGCCCTACCTGCCCCGACCCGGTAAAGGCCAGGATGTCCACATCCATGTGCCGCGCCAGCGCATCGCCGGCCTCGGCCCCGCCGGTGACCACGTTCAGCACGCCCGGCGGCAGCCCCGCCTCAAGCGCCAGCTCCGCCATGCGCAGCAGCGTCAGCGAGGCCTCCTCGGAGGGTTTCAGCACCAGACTGTTGCCCGCCGCCAGCGCCGGCGCCAGCTTCCAGGCGCCGATCATCATCGGGAAGTTCCACGGCACGATCGCGCCCACCACGCCCTTGGGTTCGCGGTGGATCAGCCCCAGCACGCCGGGACCGGTCGGGGCGATCTCGCCATAGACCTTGTCCACCGCCTCGGCGTAATAGCGCAGCGTCGCGGCGGCCGACAGCGGCTCGCCCCGATGCGCCATCGCGATCTCGGTGCCGTTGTCGCGCACCCCCAGCACGGCGAGATCCAGCGCCTCGGCCTCGATCAGCTCGGCCCAGCGCAGCAGCACGCGCTTGCGCGCGGCGGGCGCGGTCCGCGACCAGGTACCGGCATCGAAGGCCCGGCGCGCGGCGGCGACCGCGGCGTCGATCTCGGCCGGACCCGAGCGCGCGAGGCGGGTCAGCACCCGCCCGTCGATGGGCGAGATACTGTCGAACGTCTCGCCGCCCGCCGCCGGGCAGATCCTGCCGTCGATCAGGTTGCCGCGCGGCGCGAGCGGCAGGTGCCGGCGCGCGTCGATCGCCGCTTGGGTCAGCATGCGCGCCCCCTTTGCAGCGCCGCCGCATGATCGCGCGGCGGGAACCGCAGCGGCAGGCCCAGTTCGGCGAGCGCCGCGTTGAACGCCGCTTGCGGGCAGCGCACATCCAGATGCAGCGCCCGCAGCGCCACCGCCTGCGCGCCCCGCACATTGCGCATCTGGTCGTCGACGAACACCGCCTGATCCGGCCGCAGGTCGAGCCGGGCCAGACAATCGCGATAGGCCGCGGGCGCGGGTTTCAGCACGCCGGTATAGGTCGCGTCCACGATCACCTCGAAATCGCCGAGGAAATCGAGCCGTTCGCGCAGATCCGCCCCGAAGAACAGATCGAGCTCGTTCGACAGGATCGCCAGCCGGCGCCCGGCCTCGCGGCAGGCCGCGACCAGCGGGACAATCTCGGGCCGCACGATGGACTGCGGATCGCGGCCGCGGGCGGCGCGCACGAAATCGGCCATCTCGCTCCAGTCCCGGCCCAGCAGCCGTCCGACCTGCTCCGTCCGGGCCAGCCAATAGGCGCGCTCGGTGATCTCGTCGCGCTGCATCGCGGCCCAGAGCGTGTCGTGCTCGGGGTCGAAGGGGCCGTACCAGTCGAGACTGCCGGGCGGCAGGCCCAGTTCGTGCTCGGACAGCGCGTGGGTTTCGAACATGGTCAGGGTGACCACGCTGCCGAAATCGAGGATCAACGCCTCGGCCGGGGCAGCGCCGGGGGCGGGCAACGGATCACGCGCCATGGACCACCCGATCGAACCAGCCCTCGACCGCCGCCGCACCGCTGTCGCCCGGAAAATCACGCTCGACACCGGCGAAGGCCGCCTCGACCTCGGCCGGGGTGGCCAGCAGTTCGCGGACCGGCATATCCAGATCGTAGACCGAGCCCGCCGTCGGCCAGACCCGGTCGGCCTCGAGACAGCAGGTGTTGCGATGGGTCAGGATCCGGGCGAACACCGCGCGATAGCGGTCGGGGTCATAGCCGGCGGCGCCGCGGGCCACCCCCATCCGGTCGGCCAGATCGTCGACCGCCTGCCAATGGGCGGTGACCACCGCGGGCGGCGCATCGCGCACCTCGCGCTCATGGCCCGGCGCGGCGATGCTGCTGGCCCGCGCGGCCTCGATATGCGCGCGCAGCGTCTGCGAGGGCACCGGCAGGAAGAACAGGCTCTGCGGCCCCGCAAGCAGCGGCTCGGCATCGTCCGCGCGCCGCTCCAGCAGCTCGGTGAACCGGTTGCCCACCACCGGCAGTTCGCCGATCAGCATATCCGCAGGGTCGGGGTGGGTGCGCGCCCAGTCGGCCACTGCCCCCCGCGCCCAGCTGCCCACCGCCTTGCGGATCGCCGCATGGGTGACCCCGTCGATCTCGGGATAGCGGGTCAGGGTCGCCTCGGTCTCGAACGGGCTGCGGGCGGTGTCCCATTGCATCAGATGCACGCGCCGCCCGGCCCGATGCGCCAGCAGCGCCTGCTGCTGCAGATAGAGGCTCTTGCCGGTGCCCGGCAGCCCGGCGAGGAAGACGATCCGCCGGTCGCGGGCGGCAGCGGCCAGGGCGGCGCCGACGTCGGAGGCGGGGTCGATGACGGTCGCGTTCATGGCGCTCACCGGAACTGGTCCACGCTGGGCATATCGCCCACCGGCACCTCGATCAGCGTCGGCACATCCACCTTCAGCCCCGCGCGGATCGCCGCGCGCAGCGCATCCAGACTGTCGGCCCGCAGCGCCTGGGCGCCGAAGCTTTCGGCCATGCGGATGAAATCGGGGTTGTACAGGTCGGTGGCGATGACCCGCCCGCCGTAGTTGTTCCGTTGCATCTGCTGGACGTTCCCGAACTGGTTGTTGTTGAAGACAAGCGTGATCAGCGGGATGCGGTGCTGCACCGCCGAGGCCAGTTCCTGCACCCCGAACATGAAGCCGCCGTCCCCGGTGACCGAGATCACCGGCACGTCGGGCCGCGCCACCTTGACCCCCAGCGCGGTCTGGAAGCCGTAGCCCAGCGTCCCCTGATAGCCGGTCGAGATGAAGCTGCGCGGCTTGTAGACCGGATAGGCGATGCGGCTGGCGAAGCCGACCTGGGTCAGCTCGTCGACCAGGATGCCGTCCTCGCCCAACTCCTCGCGGATCACCCGCAGGTAGCTGAGCTGCGGCTCCAGCACCGCGACTCGCGCCTGCCAGTCGGCGCGCAGACCCAGCATCTCGTCGCTCCGGTCGTCGCGCCGGGAGGTCAGCCGCCCGAGACGGTCCTCGAGCAGGCCCAGGACATCCTCGGCGAAGGCGGTGATCGCCAGATCTGGGGCGCCGAACAGCCCGTGGCTGGCGGCGTCGACGTCGATGCGGATCAGTTTCGGCCGATGCGTCTTGGCCCATTTCTGCCGCGGCACCCGCATGTTGGTGCCGATGGCCAGAACCACATCCGCCTTGCCCCAATAGGGCTGCGCCGCGGGCTGATGCAGCGACAGCGGATTGCGGGCGTCGAGCACCCCCATGCCGGTGCGATAGCCCACCACCGGGGCCTGCAGCATCTCGGCCAGCCGGGTGACCTCGGCACTGACGCCCTGGGCGCCGCTGCCGGTGAAGATCATCGGGTTGCGGGCGCCGGCGAGCATCTGGGCCGCCGCCGTCACCGCGTCCTCGTCGACCGGCGGCCGGAACGGCGTGCCCGGCTCGGCGGCGAGGTCGGTCAGCGCCCGACGCTCCAGCACGTCCATCGGCACCTCCAGCCCGACCGGGCCGGGGCGACCCGAGACCATCTGCTGCCAGGCCTCCTTCAGCAGCAGCGGCACCTCGGCCGGGCTGCCGGCGCGGGCCGACCATTTGGTCAGCGAGGCGAGGATCCCCGCCTGATCGCGGATCTCGTGCAGCACGCCCAGCCCCCGGCCGATGGAGCCGGTCGGGATCTGCCCGGTCAGGCAGAGCACCGGGGCATTCAGCGCCTCGGCCGTGGCCAGCGCCGCGGTCGAGTTCAGGAACCCCGGCCCCGGCACGACGCTGTAGAGGCTGCGCGCGCCCGTCGCCAAAGCGGCGCCCAGCGCCATATAGGCCGCGCCTTGCTCGTGGCGGGTGTGGATGATGCGGAAATCGTCGCGGTGATCGTAGAAGGCATTGAAAAGCCAGTCGTTCTGCACCCCCGGCAGGCCGAAGACGGTGCGCAGGCCCAGACCCTTGAGGGTTTTCACCACCGCCTCGCCGCCGGTAAGCCGTTGAAGATCAGACATGGCGAAGCACCTCCTCGGTCGCGCGCAGGACATGGGTGACCTCCTCAGGCGTGCCGACGCTGGCGCGGACGTGATCGGGCAGGTCGAAGGCCGGCCGCACCAGCACGCCGTGCTCGGCCAAACGATCGCAGAGCGCCCGCGCGGAGATCCCCTCGGGGCAGCGGAACATGGCGAAATTCGCCGCACTCTCCCAGGTTTCGAGGCCCAGCGCCCGCAGGCCCGAGACCAGCCGGGCGCGTTCCAGATCGTTGTTGGCCACCGTCCGGGCCAGATGGGCCGTGTCGCCCAGCGCCGCCACCGCCCCGGCCAGCGCGGCGGTATTCAGCTGGTAGCTGCGCTTCAGCGGCGCGATGCGCGCGATCAGCGCCTCGGGCGCCAGCGCGTAGCCGACCCGCGCCCCGGCCATGCCATAGGCCTTGGAGAAGCTGTGCACGGCGACAAGGTTGCGCCCGGCGCCGATCAGCCCGACGGAATCCGGCAGCCCCAGCCCGGCGGCGAAGTGCCAGTAGACCTCGTCATAGATCACCGTCACCTGTTCCGGCAGCCCGTCGAGGATCCGGTCCAGCACCTCGGGCCCGAACCATGTCCCGGTCGGATTGTTCGGATTGGTGAGGTAGAGCAGCCGCGTCTCGTCGGTGACCGCCGCCAGGATCGCGTCGACATCCGGCCGGAAATCCGGGCGCGTCAGCGGCACCTCGGTGAACCCGTACCCCTTGGCCCGCAGCGACACGCGATAGGGCGCGAAGCAGGGCGGGCAGATGATCGCGGTGCCGCCGTCGGCCAGCACGGCGTCCTCGATCATGCCCAGCACCTCGACCCCGCCATTGGCGGCGAGGAAATTGTCGGACGTCAGCCCGCGCCCGAAGCATGCCGCCAGTACCTGCCGCAGCGACAGGTCGTCCTGCGGCGGATAGCGGTGCAGGCGCTCCAGCGCCTGCCGCATCGCCGTCACCGCCGCCGGGCCGGGGCCCAGCGGGTTTTCATTCGCCGAGAGGTTGCTCACCCGGGTTACCTCGACCGTCTGCGTCGCCATCTGCGTCATCGTTCCTCATCCTCCGGGCGCTCAGGCCACGTCCCGGTCCTTGCAGCCCTTGCCGCAGCCGTCGCAGCCGCAGCCCAGCGGGCGATCCTCGAAAAGGGTGGCGACCGGCGCCGCCCGGTCCATCGACCGGATGGCCGACCACAGCCGCGCGCTGCCGGCCTCGCCCAGCACCGGCACCGTCAGCAGGTCCCATTTGCGGCGCTGCTCGGCCGCGTCCGGCAGATCGTCCGGTTCGCCCTTGGGGGTGTAGACGAACTGGCGCAGGCGGCGGCCGTCGCGCATGTCGATCTCGACCACCGCCGAGAAGGCGCCGGGGAAGTTGGCCTCGCATTCGGCGTCCTCGGCCACCTCGATGCGCTGCATCAGCGCGTGGATCTCGGGCGAGACCAGCGCCGGTTCGTAGCTGTCCCATCCCAGCTCGCCGGTGACCAGCGCGGTGGCGACGCAGAGATGGG
>JBFXGQ010000040.1:0-15335 GCA_050177915.1 Pseudodonghicola sp.
CACTCCGACATCTCGGTCAGCTCGCGGTCGCTGTCGTTCCAGCCCGGGATCAGGAGCGTGGTCAGCTCGACCCAGCAGTCGGTCTCCCGCACCGCATATTCGATGGTCTCCAGCACCGGCGCCAGATGCGAGGCGGTGAGCTTGCGATAGAAGTCCTCGGTGAACCCCTTCAGGTCGATATTCGCCGCGTCCATATGGGCGAAGAACTCGGCCCGCGGCTCGGGCGTGATGTAGCCCGCGGTCACCGCCACGCTGCGGATGCCGCGGTCGTGACAGGCCCGGGCGATGTCGACGGCATATTCGTGGAAGATCACCGGGTCGTTGTAGGTATAGGCGACCGAGGCCACCCCGGCCCGCTCCGCGGCTTGGGCGATCATCTCGGGCGTGGCGTAATCGGTCAGGCTGTCGGTCTCGCGGCTCTTGGAGATCTCGTGGTTCTGGCAGAACTTGCAGGCGAGGTTGCAGCCGGCGGTGCCGAAGCTGAGCACCGGAGTGCCGGGCAGGAAATGGTTCAGCGGCTTCTTCTCGATCGGGTCGATGCAGAAGCCGGACGAGCGGTTGTAGGTGTCGAGCACGATGCGCTGGCCCTCGCGCTTGCGCACGAAGCACAGGCCGCGCTGGCCCGGTTGCAGCGCGCAGAAGCGCGGGCAAAGCTCGCAGACCAGTCGCCCATCCTCGGGCCGGGACGACCAGAACCGTGCGGTTTCCAAGATGACCTCTCCAAAATTTGTGATCACATCCCATATAGGGTGAAATCGCCCCGGCACCAGGGGCACTAGAACATCAGGTGAACAATGTCCGAACGCCAGTGCCGCTTTGCCGGTATGTTTTTCCCCGCCGACCCGAAACAGCTCGCCTCCGATGTCGAGGCCTATCTGCGCGCCGCCGAGCTTGCCGCGCCGGCCGGGGCGGCGGCGCCGCGCGCCATCGTCGCGGCCCATGCCGGATATCCCTATTCCGGGCGCTTCGCCGCGCTCTCCTTCAGCACGGTGACCTGGACGCCGGACCGGGTCGTCATCCTGTCGCCGTCGCACCGGCACGGGTTCCACGGCATCGCCTTCCCGTCGCAGGCGGTGTTTTCGACGCCGATCGGCGCCCTGCGGATCGACCGGGCGGCCTGTGACGCGCTGGCCGCCGCCGGCCTCGCCCATGAGGAAGACGCCGCCCATGACGCCGAACACGGCATCGAGACCCAGCTGCCCTTCATCCGCAGCCGCTGGCCCGGGGCGCAGATCGTGCCGCTGGTCTGCGGCGAGGTGCCGCCCGAACAGGTCGCGGCCGTGATCGACGCGCTGGAGGGACCGCAGACGCTGGTGGTGCTCTCCTCCGACCTCAGCCATTTCCTGAGCCAGGACGCGGCCCGCGACAAGGATGCCGAGACCGCCCGCCTGCTGGAGACCGGCGCGGCAGAGCGGCTGACCCCCTATCACGCCTGCGGCGCCAAGGGCCTCCGGGGCTGGCTGATGTCGCGGGCCGGACAGGGCTGCAAGGCGCTGCGGCTGGGCATGGGCGACAGCGCCGAGGGGGGCGGCGACCGGTCGCGCGTGGTGGGCTACGGCGCCTGGGCCTTCTATCCGATCGACAGCGCGATGCTGAACCCCCGGGCGCAGACCGAGCTGCTGACGCGCGCCCGCGATGCCATCGCCGGGCAACTGACCGGGGCCCCTGCCACCGCGCCGCAGCGCACCGCCTGCCCCTTGCAGACCCAGGCGGCCAGCTTCGTGACGCTGACCCAGCAGGGCGCGCTGCGCGGCTGCATCGGTTCGGTCGCCGCCCATCGGGCGCTGGCCGAGGATGTCGCCGACAACGCCGTCAGCGCCGCCTTCCGCGATCCGCGCTTCGCCCCGGTCACGGCGCAGCTGCTGCCCGAGTTGCGGATCAAGGTCGCCGTGCTGAGCAAGGCGCAGGACATGCGCGTCAGCAGCGAGGCGGATGCGCTGGCGCGGATCGAACCCGGGCGCGACGGGCTGATCCTGTCCTCGTCCGGGCGCCGCGGCACCTTCCTGCCGGCGGTCTGGGACAGCCTGCCCGGGCCACGCGCCTTTCTCGAGGCGCTGAAGCTCAAGGCCGGGCTGCCGCGGCATCACTGGGCCCAGGACGTCACCCTGCTGCGGTTCCGGGTCGAAAGCTTCGGCGAGGCCGACGCGGCGGCCTGACCGGCCGCCGCGGTCGAAAGGGTCTGAGAGCCCGCCGCCGCGCGCCCGGGCGCCGGCGTGTCGCCCTACATCTCAAGGATGCGCTTGGCGACGATGTTGCGCTGGATCTCGTTGCTGCCGCCATAGATCGACATGGCGCGTTTCCACAGATAGGTGCCCATCGCCATCTCGGTCTCGGGCGTGCCGACCGGCGGCTGGTTGCCGGCCTCGCCGGGCCGCGGCCGGGCCAGCGCGTATTGACCCGCCGCCTCCATCCCCAGTTCGCTGATCTGCTGGGCGATCTCGGTGCCGCGGATCTTGAGCAACGAGGAGGCCGGCCCGGGAGAGGTGCCGGCGGCCACGTTCGACAGCACCCGCAGCGCCATCATCTCCAGCGAGGTGAACTGCGCCTCGACCGCGGTCAGCCGCGCCCGGAACAGCGGATCCTCGATCAGCGGCTCGGGCCCGTCGAGCGGCCGCGCCGCCAGTTGCTTGACCCGCTCCAGCGCCTTCTTGGTCACCCCCAGCGCGGCATTGTCGACCCGCTCGTGCTCCAGCAGGAACTTGGCATAGGTCCAGCCCTTGCCCTCCTCGCCGATGCGGTTCGCCTTGGGCACCTTCACCTCGTCGAAGAAGACGGTGTTGAAGGAATGCCGCCCGTCGATGCCGACAATCGGCTCGACCTTGATGCCGGGCGTGCTCATGTCGATCAGCAGAAAGCTGATACCCTTCTGCGGCCGATCCTCGCGCGACGTGCGGACCAGGCAGAACATCCAGTTGGCGTAATGCGCATAGGTGGTCCAGATCTTCTGGCCGGTGACGATATAGTGGTCGCCGCCATCCTCGGCGCGGGTCGCCAGCGTCGCCAGGTCCGAGCCCGACTGCGGCTCGGAATAGCCCTGGCACCACCAGTCGGTCGACTCGCGGATGCCGGGCAGGAAGCGGGCCTTCTGCGCCTCGGTGCCGAAGGTGTAGATCACCGGGCCGGCCATGCGCGGGCCGAAGGGCTGGATCACCGGGCAGTCCATCTCGCCGCAGATCTGTTCGAACAGGAAGCGCTGGGTGATCGACCAGCCGGGGCCGCCGTATTCCACCGGCCAGGCGATGGTATGCCAGCCGCGGCCGGCCAGGATCTGCTGCCAGCGCATGTAATCGTCGCGCGACAGCACCGCATTGCGGCGCACCTTGTCGACGATATCCTCGGGCAGGTTGACGGCGAGAAAGCCGCGCACCTCGTCGCAAAAGTCGCGTTCGTCCCGGGTCAGGGCCAGTTCCATCTCACAATCCTCCTGTCATGCCGCCGCGGCGGCGCGGCTGTGCCGGGCCGCGGTGTCGAGATCGGCCACCCGCTGCAGGTGCCAGTTGGTGGTGCCATAGAGCTGCCCGATGGCGGTCAGGCGCTTGAAGTAATGGCTGGCCGCCAGTTCGTCGGTCATGCCGACGGCGCCGTGCAGCTGGATCGCCTCCTGCCCGACCAGCCGCGCGGTGCGATTGATCTCGATCTTGGCCAGCGACAGCGCCCGGGCGCGGTCGGCCGGGTCGGCCTCCTGCATCCGCAGCGCGGCGGCGAGCGCGGCGGCGCGCGCCTCCTCGACCGCGACGGTCATGTCCACCATGCGGTGCTGCAACGCCTGATTGGCGCTGAGCGGCTGGCCGAACTGCTTGCGGGTCTTGAGGTAATCGAGCGTGGTCTCGGCCAGCACCGCCATCGCGCCGGCGGCCTCGGCGGCCACCGCGGCGATCGCCAGATCCGCGATCCGCTCCAGCTCGGGCAGCGCGCCGCCGGCGGCGCCGACCAGCGCCGTGGCGGGCAGATCGACCGCCTCGAGGATGACATCGGCGGCGCCGGTGCCGTCATGGGTGGTAAAGCCGCGCAGGGTGACGCCGGCGGTCTCCACCGGCACCGCGAACAGGCTGAGCCCGCCGGCGGCGTCCCGCGCCGGCAGCAGCAGCGCATCGGCCCGATCCGCCCCGGCCACCACCGACTTGTGGCCGCTCAGCCGCCAGCCGTCGCCGGTGCGGACCGCCGCGGTGGTGCTCAGCCGCAGGTCATAGCGCGCGCCGGGCTCGGACAGCGCCACCGCCAGGCGCAGGTCGCCGGCGATCAGCGGCCCGACCCATCGCGCACGTTGCGCCGCATCGCCCAGACGCGAGACCAGCAGCCCGGCCAGCAGCGTCGGCAGCACCGGTTCCAGCACCAGGCCGCGGCCAAGCCCCTGCATCAGCAGCCCGAGGTCGACGGCGGTGCCGTCCAGCCCGCCCTCCGCCTCGGGGAACGGCACCGCCAGCCAGCCCAGCGCGGCGAACTCGGCCCAATGCTTGTGGCTGAAGCCACCGGCGGCCTGGATGCCCCGCCGGGTGTCGAAATCGTATTCCTCCCGAACGTACCGTTCGATGCTGTCGCGCAGCTGGTCCTGTTCGGGGCTGTATTGCAGATCCATTCTGTCACCCTGTTACTGATCTGTTCTGAAAAATGCCGTCGCGCCCGAGAACCGCCCGAGAGCCGTGGGAAAGCCGTGCGGCCGAGCCGGCCTCAGCCATGACCGGGCGGCGGCGCGAATTTGCGGTTCAGCCGGCGCATGCCGCCGATCCAGCGGTCGTAATCCGCGGTCTTGCGTCGCATGTAGCCCAGCACCTCGGGATGCGGCAGCACCAGAAAGGTCTCCTCGCCGATGGCCCGCAGGCAGTCCTCGGCGACCTGCTCGGGCTCGATCAGCCCGTCGACCGCCGCCACGCCGTCCTCCTTGCCGCGGATCATGTCGGTGTTCACCGCCTGCGGGCAGAGCACCGACACCTTGATCCCGGCGTCGCCATAGCTGAGCGCCAGCCATTCGGCGAAGCCCACCGCGGCGTGTTTGGTCACCGCATAGGGGGCCGAGCCCACCTGGCTGAGCAGCCCGGCCGCCGAGGCGGTGTTGAGGAAATAGCCGCCGCCGCGCGCGATCATCCGCGGCACCAGATGGCGGGCCGCCCAGACATGGGCCATGACGTTGATCTCCCAGATCTGCTGCCATTGCGCATCCGGCACCTCGGGTCCGCCGCGGATCGAGATGCCGGCATTGCAGCAGAACAGGTCGATCGGACCGATCTCGCGCTCCACCTCGTCGATCAGCGCCGCGATCTCGGCCTCGCGGGCGACATCGACGGCGCGGCCGGTGCCGCCGATCCCGGCGGCGGTGGCATGCGCCCCCGCCGCGTCGAGATCGGCGCAGACCACATGTTTCGCCCCTGCCGCGTGACAGCGGCGCGCCAGCGCGCGGCCGATGCCGCCCGCCGCGCCGGTCACCACGACGATACGGTCCCTGACGTCCATTCGCCTCTCCTCCTCCTCCGGCCCCTGCGGACCGTCAGGCCCACATGTTGGTGCCGCCGCAGATGGTCAGCGCCTGACCGGTGACATAGCCGCTGGCATCCGAACCCAGGAACACCGCGGCGCCGCCGAAATCCTCCGGCCGGCCCAGACGGCGCAGCGGGATCTGCGAATTGGCCCGCTCCTCGGTCTCGGGATTGTCCCACAGCGCCTTGGCGAAATCGGTCCGCACCAGCCCCGGGCAGATCGCATTGGCGCGGATGCCCTGCGGCCCGTATTCGGCGGCCAGATTGCGCACCAGACCGATCAGCGCCAGTTTCGAGGTGCCGTAGGCCCCCAGCGTCAGCGACGGCTTGAACGCCCCCACGCTGGAGGTGAACATCATCGACCCCTTGCCCTTGGCGATCATGTCGCCCGCCACCAGCCGCGCCAGCCACAGGTTGGCCTGCACGTTGACCTGCATGGTCTTCTCGTAGGCGGCATCCGGGATTTCCGAGATCGGCCCGTAAAAGATGTTCACCCCGGCGTTGCCGACCAGGATGTCCACCGGCCCGGCCAGCCTGTGGGTCTCCTCCACCAGCGCCTTGAGCTCGTCGTGGCGGCCGGCGTTGGCGGCCACCCCATAGGCGCGGGGCGCACCGCAGGCGGCGTTGATGTCGGCCGCGGCGGCGTCCAGCTGGTCCTGCTTGCGCGAGGAGATCACCACGGTGGCGCCATGGGCGGCCAGCGCCGTTGCCATCGCCTTGCCCATCCCCTTGGAGGCGCCGGTCAGCAGGGCGACCCTGCCGGTCAGATCGAACAGGTTTTGCATGGGTCAGGGTCCTTCAAAAATGGTGCCGCCGCCGGTCTGGGCCCGGGCCGCCGCTTGTCGTTCGTTGGAATTCTCGAAATCGCGCCGCTCGGCGCGGGCGATCACGTGGTGGTGCACCTCGTCCGGGCCGTCGGCAAAGCGCAGGGTGCGCTGCTTGATGTACATCTCGGACAGCGGCGACCACTGGCTGAGCCCGGTGGCGCCATGCACCTGCATGGCGTCGTCGATGATCTTACAGCATTTCTCTGGCACCATGGCCTTGATCTTCGAGACCCAGATCCGCGCCTCCTTGTTGCCCAGCACGTCCATCGCCTTGGCCGCCTTCAGCACCATCAGCCGCATGGCGTCGATCTCGATCCGGCTGCGCGAGATGGTCTCCATGTTCTTGCCGAGGTCGATGATCTTCTTGCCGAAGGCCTCGCGCGTCAGGCCGCGGTGGATCATCAGGTCGAGCGCCTTTTCGGCGGCGCCGATCGAGCGCATGCAATGGTGAATGCGGCCCGGCCCCAGCCGCACCTGGCTGATCTCGAAGCCGCGGCCCTCGCCCCACAGGATGTTCTCCTCGGGCACCCGCACGTCGGTAAAGCGGATCTGCATATGGCCATGCGGCGCGTCGTCATGGCCGAACACATGCATCGGCCCGACCACCTCGACCCCCGGGGTGTCCATCGGCACCAGGATCTGGCTCTGCTGGCGGAACGGCTCGGCCTCGGGCGAGGTCTTGACCATCACGATCATGATCTTGCAGCGCGGATCGCCGGCGCCGGAGATATAGTATTTCTCGCCGTTGATGACCCATTCGCCGCTGTCCAGCACCGCCCGCGTGCCGATGTTGCGCGCGTCGGAGGAGGCCACGTCCGGCTCGGTCATCGCAAAGGCCGAGCGGATCTCTCCGGCCAGCAGCGGCTTGAGCCATCTGTCCTTCTGCTCGGGGGTGCCGACCCGTTCCAGCACCTCCATATTGCCGGTATCGGGGGCGGCGCAGTTCAGCGATTGCGAGGCCAGCGGGTTCTTTCCCAGCTCGAAGGCGATATAGGCGTAGTCGAGGTTCGACAGCCCCTCGCCGGTCTCGGCATTGGGCAGGAAGAAGTTCCACAGCCCCTGCGCCTTGGCGCGGGCCTTGAGATCCTCCAGGATCTCGAGCTGGCCCGGGGCGAAGGCGAAGCGTTCGGCGCGGCCGCGCCCGAGGCGTTCGTAGTCCTCATAGGCCGGGTCGCAATGGTCGCGGACATGGGCCACCACCTTGTCCAGCAGCGGCCGCGCGGCGGCGGACATCGCCAGATTGTGCAAGTCGTCGTTCGGATCAGCCATTTCTTTCCCTGTCTGTGTAAATCAGTCTGTCGCAGGCCGGACCGGCCTGCCCCTCCGGTCAGCCGGCCAGATTGAACCGCGTGCCGCAGATCATCACCTGAGTGTCGGAGCGCCGCAGCCCGCGCGCCTCGGCCGCCGCCAGCAGGCGGGCAGCATCGGTCACCCGCAGATCGACCGCCCCCAGCCCCGGGCCGCGCCCGTCGGTCGCCGCGACAAAGCGCAGATCGGCATTGGCCAGGGCGACATGCGGCACGCCGTCCCGATCCGCGACCGGCAGGCCGGCGACCGCGGCCCAATGCGCGGCGAGCCCGGCGGGATCGTCCGATTGCAGCTCGGCCGCGGCGATCGCCGAGACCACATCGGTGCAGATGCTGCCCTGCCAGTCGCGGCCGCCGGCGGGGGTCCAATATCCGGTGACATCGCCGACCGCGTCCCATTCGACCTCGAAGAAGGCGGCGCGCATGTCGCCGGGATGCAGCTGCATGATGTGCCAGTCGCCGCGGTCGCTGTCGTAGGCGACCCGCACGCCATTGGCGGCCGCATTGGCGCGCACCGCCTGCTGCTCGGCCTTGTCGCGGACCTGGGTGATGACCATATAGCCGCCCTCGCCCCGCCGCCGCTGCAGATAGCGCCCGGCGGCGGTGCCGTCCCGGGTCGGCGCCACCACCTCAAGGAACTGCGAGCCGACCGCCATCATGGCGTTCTCCAGCCCGAACTTCGCCACCGCCGGATCGACATGGCAGATCGGCGTGGCGAACACCGCCTCGATGTCCGCCACCACCGGCGCGAGCCGTTCGGCCACCAGACAGATCTGGCGCAGATAGATACCCATTCACCCTCCTCCGGGATGTGCCCAGCCGATACCGGCTCAGCGATTTTGCCATTGCGGCGCGCGCTTTTCGACGAAGGCGCGCACCCCCTCGCTGAAATCCTCGGTCTCGCGCAGATCCCGGATCACCTGACGGCTGTAGAGAAGGCTCGCCCTGAGATTGTCGAGATCGTCCATCGCGTTAAGCACGCGCTTGGTCGCCCGCACCGCCGAGGGCGAAACCGCGGTGATCTCGGCCGCCTTCTGCAGCGCCCGCGCCATCAGCTGGTCGGCGGGCACCACCGCGTTGACGAAGCCCAGCGCCAGCCCCTCGCGGGCGTCGACATGGCGGCCGGTCAGCATGATCTCGACCGCCGGCTTGCGGCCGATCTGCCGGCTGAGCCGCTGCACGCCGGAGGCGGCGGCGAAGAAGCCGACCTTGACCTCGGGCAGCGCGAAGGTGGCGGTCTCCGCCGCCAGGATGATGTCGCAGCTGAGCGCGGTCTCGAAACCACCGCCCATGGCGAAACCGTTGACCGCCGCGATGATCGGCTTGTCCAGATCGAAGCGCGAGCTGAGCCCGGCAAAGCCGGTCTCGGGCGCCGTCCCCTTGCCGCCCTGGGCGGTGTATTTCAGATCGTTGCCGGCCGAGAACGCCTTGGCGCCGGCGCCGGTCAGCACCGCCACCCAGAGATCGGGGTCGGCGGCGAAATCGTCCCAGACCGCCGACATCTCGGCATGCATCGGCGCGTGCATCGCATTATGGACCTCGGGGCGGTTCATGGTCACGATCAGGACATGGCCGCGCTGCTCGGTGGTGACGAATTCATAGGCCATGGGCCAGCTCCCCTTTCGCATCCGGCCGGCAGCCCTGCGCCAGGCAATCGTGGCGGATGGCGGTGCGGTCGATCTTGTCAGTGGCGCCGCGCGGCAACGGCGCGCTGCGGAACCACAGCCGTTCCGGCAGCTTGAAATGCGCCAGGCGGTCCTGCAGGAAGCCGGTGACCGCCCGATCGTCCAGCTGCGGCCGCCCCGGCGCGTAGATCGCGGCGCCGACGGTTTCGCCCAGCCGCGGATGCGGCACCGGGAACACGCAGGCCTCGGCGATATCGGGATGGTCGTGCAGCGCGTTCTCGACTTCGAGACAGGAGACATTCTCGCCGGCGCGGATCACGATGCATTTCTTCCGGTCGACGATATGGATCAGCCCGCCGGCCCCGATCCGCACCAGATCGCCGGTGTGCAGCCAGCCGTCGCGCAGCGCGCGGGCGGTCTCTTCGGGCTGGTTCAGATAGCCCCGCATCACCGAGGGGCCGCGCACCAGCAGTTCGCCGACCTCGCCCTCGGGCACCTCGCGGCCCTCGGCATCGACGATCTTCATCTGTTGCAGCGGCGGCGTCAGCCGGCCGGCGGCCTCGGGGTTGGCCAGATATTCCGGTCCGCTCAGGATGATCCCCAGCGCGCAGGTCTCGCTCATCCCCCAGCCGATGCCGGGCACCGCATTGAGAAAGACCTCGTGCAGCTGGCGGACCTGCGCCGCGGGCCGGCTGGAGCCGCCGCCGCCGACCGCTTCGAGATGGTCGAAGGACAGCCCCTGCGCCGCTACCGCCGCGGCCAGATCGGCGGTCTGGGTCGGCACGCCGGACACCCGGGTGATCCGTTCGTCCCGGATCAGCCGGATCGCCTCGCCGGTATCCCATTTGTACATCAGCGCCAGCTTCGCGCCGCAGGCCAGGCCCTGGATCACATTGGCGTAGAGCGCGGTGACATGGAACAGCGGCGACGGCACCAGCCAGGCCGGCGGGTATTTCGGCGCCGCCGCCGGCGTGCCCGCAAGCAGCGGCGCCATCTCGCGGCCCATCATCCAGCTCCAGACCGCCGAGATCGCGTTGCGGTGGGTCTGCAACACCCCCTTGGGCGCGCCGGTCGAGCCCGAGGAGAACATGATCGCCAGATCGTCCTCCGGTTCGATCGCCACATCCGGCCAGCTGTCGTCAGCGCGGTCGCGCAGCGCCGTATAGCCGGTGTCGGTCTCGGTATCGGCCTCGCGCACGCCGATCAGGCGCAGATGCGCCAGCGCCGGCTGCGCCCGCAGCCGTGCGGCGCGAGGGCCGTCGGCGAAGACCACCGCGAGGTCGCCGTCGCGGATCGCCTGCGACAGCTCCTCGCCCGACCACCAGGCGTTGAGCGGCACCGCGACGAGGCCCGAGGCCGCCGCCGCCAGGAACAGGATCACCATTTCGGGATAGTTGCGCAGGGCAAGGCCGACCCGGTCGCCGCGCCGCAGCCCCAGCTCTCGCCGCATCGCATGCGACAGCCGCGCCACGTCGCGGCGCAACTGCGCATAGCTCCAGCGTTCCTGCGCATAGACCAGCGCGTCGCCATCGCCATAGGCGGCGGCCGCGTCTTCGAACAGCGCCCGCAGATGCGGCGGGGCGGTTTCGAACACCCGCTGGCGCTGGCCCCGGATCACCGCCTCGGTGACGCGGAACCGCGGGTCGGTGGCGGTGATGCGCGCGACCGCCGCGTCCAGGCTCAGCGCGGCCTCAGCCACGATGGCCCCCGGACACCGGTGCCGGCAGACGATTCGCAAACCCTGAATACGATGACATTCCCGGCCTCCCCTCCGATCGCCTGGACCGCTGCACGCCCGCTCCTCCGGACGTGGCCGGCGGCCACCCTGACAACTGTCAGCTTAAGTTGTAGTGCCGAGTCGCCGGGCAGGTCAATCCCCCTCGGACCAGACCGGGACGCGGCGGCAGGACGGCGGCGGGGCGGCGGGGCGGCGGGGCGGCGGCAACCGCCGCGGGATTCGCAGATTGACAGCGACTCGCCAGCGGCTAATATGTTTTCCTGACATATGTCAGGATTCTGTGCGACCCGGCGACGCTGCCGAATGCCCTTCGGACGGCCGGAATTGGGCCTGTCGGAATTCGGCCTGTCGGAATTCGGCCTGTCGGAATTCGGGAGGAGACCCTATGCAGCCCTACGACCAGATTCTGGTGACCGCCGAGGCGCGCGTCACCACCATCGCCCTGAACCGCCCCGAGCGGCTGAACGCCTGGACCCGCCGGATGGCGGATGAGCTGCGCCATGCCGTCGGCCAGGCCGGGCGCGATCCGCACTGCCGCTGCATCGTGCTCACCGGCGTCGGGCGCGGCTTTTGCGCCGGCGCCGACATGGGCGGGCTGCAGGGCACCGCCGAAACCGGCGCCGTCACCGGCGGGCGGGCGGCGCTCTATCCCGAAACGCCGGACTATGCCGAGGCCCCCGGCCCCGATCCGCGCGACGACTACCCCGGCCGCTTCGGCTATCTCTACAGCTGTCCCAAGCCGGTCATCGCCGCGATCAACGGCCCCTGCGCCGGCATCGGACTGGTGCTGGCGCTTTATGCCGATCTGCGCTTCGCCGACGCGGAGGCCGGGTTCACCACCGCCTTCGCCGCCCGCGGGCTGGTCGCCGAACATGGCATCGGCTGGCTGCTGCCGCGTCTGGTGGGCGAGGCCAACGCCTTCGACCTGCTGCTTTCGGCGCGCCGGTTCAGCGGTGCCGAGGCGGCTCAGATGGGCCTGCTGAACAAGGCGCTGCCGGCGCCCGAGCTGATGCCGCATGTCGCCGCGGTGGCGCGTCGGCTGGCCCATGACATCTCGCCCCGCTCCATGGCGGTGATGAAACGGCAGCTGCGCAAGGCCTATCACCAGAGCTTTGCCGAGGCGCTGGCGACCGCCGATGCCGAGATGCAGGACAGTTTCGCCGCCCCCGATTTCGCCGAGGGCGTCCGGAGCTTCGTCGAGCGGCGCCCGCCGGCCTTCCCCGACCTCTGACCTCAGCCGACCGATCCGCGCCGCCAGGGGCTCCCGCCCCTCCGCGCTCAAGACCCAGAAAGACAGACATGAGTTTCCAGACATCGACATCGACGCCCGTCACCATCGCCCCGCTGCCGAACCATCGGTTCGACGAGGCCGCGCTGGCCCGCTGGCTGGCCGGCGCGCTGCCCGAGGCCGGCGCGGGCCTGCAGGTCGCGCAGTTTCAGGGCGGCATGTCCAATCCGACCTTCCTGCTGACCACCCGGTCGGGCCGGCGCTATGTGCTGCGCAAGAAGCCGCCGGGCAAGCTGCTGCCCAAGGCGCATGCCATCGACCGCGAATTCCGCGTCATGCAGGCGCTCGGCCCCACCGCGGTGCCGACGCCCGAGATGATCGCCTATTGCGACGATCCGGCGGTGATCGGGGCCGAGTTCTTCGTCATGGGCCATGTCGACGGGCGCATCGTTCCGATGCCGGCGATGGAACCGATCCCGCGCAGCCAGCGGGTGCCGCTGGCCCATGCGCTGGTCGACACGCTGGCGACGCTGCACCGGGTGGACTGGCGCGCCGCAGGGCTGACCGGATACGGCCGGCCCGAGAGCTACCTGTCGCGGCAGACCGCGCGATGGGCGGCGCAATACGAGGCCTCCAAGGCCGACCTGCCCGCCGATTTCGACTATTCGCGGATGGACTGGCTGCGCGACTGGCTGATCGAACACAGCGCCGTCGCCGACGAAAGCGCCATCGCGCACGGCGATTACCGCCTGGGCAATGTGGTCGTCCACCCGCAGGAGCCGCGCATCGTCGCAGTGCTGGACTGGGAGCTGTCGACGATCGGCCACCCGCTGGCGGATCTGGCCTATCTCTGCCTGCACTACCGGCTGCCGCAGGACCTGCCGGGGGTGCGCGATCTGGTCGCCGCCGGTCTGCCGACCGAGGCCGCCATGCTGGCGCGCTACTGCGACAGCGCCGGGCGCAGCGACATCCCCGACTGGCCGGTGTTCCTGGCCTTCGCCTGCTTCCGCTCTGCCGCCATCGTGCAGGGGGTGGCGGCGCGGGCGGCGCGCGGCAATGCCAGCAGCGCCAGCGCCGATCCCGCCGTGGACGGCGCCCGCGCCCGCCGGGTGGCCGAGGTCGGCGCCGAGATCGCCAGCGCCATGGATCGCGCCAGGGCCGAGGTCTGACACCGGCGCCCCGGTCCGAGGGACGCCGCCGCCATCGCCATCCCCCGGGGGCGCCCGCCGCCCCCGGCCGGTTCCGTTCGCGCGACACCGGCCGCCTGAAAAGAAGGCAACAACTAATTGATTTCACGCACAAAAATATCCTCCCAAAAAAGGAACTGCGTGGCCCGAAAATTGCCCGCCGCCACGACAGAACTGTTGACGACTCGAAGATCCGTCGAATAACCTGACACATGTCAGTTCGCTCGCAGCCCCAGCTATCGGGCCTGCGACACGCGCGGCTTGGGAGGTTTAGGGAGGCTTCACGAGATTGCACGGCACCCCGGTCGGCCGCCCGACCGGCCGCAGAGCAGTCTGGACATTCGGCGCCGCCGGCACCCGCAACGACACCCTGTTCCGGCCCGATCCGCCGCAACAGGACAATCGCCTACGTTCTAAGGGAGGAAACCACATGACAAGACTGAGATCGCTTGCGGCAACTGCGGCAGGTTCGGTGATCGTCGCACTCGGCCTGTCCACCGCCGCGGCGGCGCAGGACTATCAATGGCCCCGCCTGCTGGTGATCGGCACGCCCGGCACCTCGACCGGCAGTTTCGCCTCGACCAACGGCTGGGGGCCGATCCTGCAGAAGGAGACCGGCACCACGGTCCGCATCGTCCCCGAGGACAACGAGCTGCAGCGCTATCGCCGGCTGACCGAGCGCAAGGATATCGCCATCGCCTCGACCGCGGCGGCGATGATGCGGTTCCAGATCGAGGGCATCGGCGGCTATGCCGCCACCAGGCCGGCGCCGCTGCGCATCCTGTGGCACCATAACGACACCCCCTGGGGCTATGTGGTGGCCGGGGATTCCCCGATCCACAGCATGGAGGACCTGAGGAAGGGCGGCGTGCGGGTGGCCGACGGCGTCTTTGCCACGACGATGAGCACGGCGGTGGAAAAGGCCCTGCCCGCCTATCTGGGGATCGACCCCGACAAGGCCGGCGAAACCTTCACCTATGTCCCGGCCGCCAGCTACGGCGCCAACTGCCGCGCGGTGGTCGAGGGCAAGGCCGATATCGCCCATTGCGCGCCGATCTCTTCGATCATGTCGGAACTGGAGGGCGCCCCCGGCGGCATCCGCTGGATCCCGATGCCCGCGTCGGAGACCGAGGCCTGGGCGCGGTATCTGGAACACCGCCCGATGCTGGTGCCCACCAGGATCGACCTCGGGGTGAAAAGCGCGCAGGGCGTCGAGGGCATCACCTCGAACTATCTCTACTCGGTGCCGGCCTCGGCGGATGCGGATTTCGTCTACAACATGGCGAAATGGATGCATCAGTCCTTCGACCACTACAAGGGCACCCATGCGCTGGCCGCGCGGATGTCGGCAGAGCAGTTCCGCGCCTATCTCGACCGTTCGCCGCTGCCGGTGCATGAGGGCACGGTGAGATACCTGCGCGAAATCGGCATGTGGACCGATGCGGACGACGCATGGAACGCCGCCGCCATCGCAAAGGTCGACGCCTGGGTCGCCGCCCGGCAGGCGGCGCTGGACGAGGCCCGCGACAGGGGCGTGAAGCCCGACGCGGAGAGCCAGGAGTTCCTCGACATCTTCAACGCGCACACCGCCGGCCTCGACGGATTCCGGTCGCGGCTCTGACATCCACATCCCGCGCGGCGGAGGGGCCCTGCCCCTCTGCCGTCATGTCACAAACCGATCTTCAACAGGGCTGAGAGCATGTCAGACATCCCCTCCCAATCCGTGCAGGACGTCACCATGACGGCGCAGCACGACCCGACCCCGCAATCCGAGATCACCCGGCTGGGCGCGCTGTTCTCGGTGCAGAGCATCCTCTTCACCCTGCTGTGCACCTGCGGCCTGCTCGCCGGCGCGGGCTATATCTTCGGCTTCTCCATCGGCGGCGAACGGCTGCTCGAGGCGCAGTATTACTGGGTCTTCATCGGCATCTTCGTCGCCGCCGCCTTCATCG
>JBFXGQ010000041.1:0-15275 GCA_050177915.1 Pseudodonghicola sp.
GCCAGCTGCATCTGATGCTCTATGACGAGCTGATCCGCCGCGCCGGCCCCGGGTGCGTCGAGACCGGCTGGAGCGTCGAGCGGGCAGAGACCGAGGGCGAGGAGGCGGTGCTCTATCTGAAGAACGCCACCGGCGAGACGCGGGTGGAGCGCGGCGCGGTGGCGATCGGCGCCGATGGCATCCATTCGGCGATCCGGGCGCAGATGTATCCGCAGGAGGGCAACCCGGTCTGGGGCGGCGCGGTGCTCTGGCGCGGCACCACCCGGGCGGTGCCTTTCCTCACCGGCGCCTCGATGGTGATGGTGGGCTATGCCGGGCTGCGCTTCGTCAGCTATCCGATCTCGCGCCCGGACCCCGAGACCGGCGAGGCGCTGATCAACTGGATCGCCAACCTGAACTACGATCCCGACGACCACTGGAACCGCGAGGACTGGAACCGCGAGGCGAAGCTGGAGGATTTCCTGCCGCGGTTCGAGGAGTTCCGCTTCGACTGGCTCGACGTGCCGGCGCTGATCCGGGCCGCCGACAAGGTGTTCGAATATCCGATGGTGGACCGCGATCCGCTGCCGCGCTGGAGCTTCGGTCGGGTCAGCCTGATGGGGGACGCCGCCCATGCGGCCTATCCGGTGGGTTCGAACGGCGCCGGCTCGGCGATCATCGACGCACGCAAGCTGGGTGCGGCCTTCGTCGCCCGCGGGCTGACGCCGGCGGCGCTGCAGGCCTATGAGGACGAGATGCGGCCGATCACCGAGAAGGTGATCCTGACCAACCGCGTGGCCGGGCCGGATTCCATCCTCGACGTGGTGGAGGAGCGTAGCGGCGGCGTCTTCGAGGATATCGAGGAGGTGATCCCGCGCGACGAGCTGGCGGCGCATGCGGCCAACTACAAGGCGGTGGCGGGGTATGGCATCGAGGCGATCAATTCGGCGCCACCGACGATCCCGCCCGGCGCAAGGGTGGCGGAGGGCTGAGGGGGCGTTGCCCCCTCGGGCCTGACGGCCCTCACCCCCAGAGTATTTGCGGCGAGAAGAAGCGGGGGTCCGGGGCGGCTCAGGCGTAGAGCGCCACCTCGGCGATGCGGCGGTGGAACAGCGCGGCTTCGGGCAGGATGTAATGCATGAAGAAGCGCGCCAGCTCCGCCTTGGCAGCGGCATCCGGGCGGGTGGCGGCGGCGCGGGCGATGCGCAGCCACATCCAGCCCATGCCGGTCACGCCGCAGAGGTTGAGATAGGCGGTGGCGGCGGCCTCGGCCCGGGCCGGGTCGGCGGCGCGCAGATCGGCGCTGGCCTGTTCCAGCAGCGCCAGCGCGGCGCCGAAGGGGGCGGCGAGGTCCGAGCTGTCGGCCGCGAGGTCGGCGCGCATCCGCGCCGCCCAGAGATCGTAGCCGGCCCCACCGGAGCGGCGCAGCTTGCGCATCACCAGATCCAGCCCCTGGATGCCGTTGGCGCCTTCGTAGATGCCCATGATCCGGCAGTCGCGCAGATATTGCTCCATGCCGCTTTCGGCGATGTAGCCGTGCCCGCCCATCACCTGGATGCCGAGATTGGCGACGCGCAGCGCCTGATCCGAGCCCCAGGCCTTGCAGATCGGCAGCAGGAACTGGCTGAGCGCCAGCGCGTCGTCGTCGCCCTGCGCCACCAGATCTAGCTGCATCGAGGTTTCCAGCATCAGCGCGCGGGCGGCGTCGGCGAGGCTGCGCATCTCCAGCACCATGCGGCGGACATCGGCGAACTGGATGATGCCGCGGTCGGGGTCGCCGCCCTGGCGGCGCTCCTCGGCATAGCTCTCGGCCAGCTGGGTGGCGGCCTGGGCGATGCCGACGCTCTGGATCGCCACATCCATCCGCATCAGGTTCATCATGGTGAACATGCGCTTGAGCCCCTCGCCAGGACCGCCGATCTGCCAGCCCTGCGCGCCCTCGAAGGCGAGCTGGCAGGTCGGCGAGGCCTTGAGCCCCATCTTGTGTTCGATGTTCACCACGGTGATGGCGTTGCGGCTGCCGTCCGCCAGCACCGAAGGCACCACGAAGAGCGACAGCCCGTCGCGCCCGTCGGCGCCGGCGGTCTTGGCCAGCACGATGTGCAGCGTCTGTTCGGTGTAATCGTGATCGCCGCTGGAGATGAAGATCTTGCCGCCGTTGATCGCCCAGCTGCCGTCCGGGTTCGGCGTGGCGCGGGTGCGCATGGCATGCACGTTGGTGCCGGCCTGCGCTTCGGTGATGACGATGGTGGCGGTGGCCTCGCCGGTGCCGAGCTTGGCGGCGTAGTCGGTGCCGAAGGGCGCCGGCGCGTGTTGCGCCAGCAGATGCGCCGCCGCGCGGGTCGAGCAGGTGAGCATGCCGAAGGCGACGCAGGCGCCGCTCAGCATCTCGGACAGGGCGGAGTTCACCGTGACCGGCAGCGCCTGGCCACCGATCGCCTCGGGCAGGTCGAGCGCCATCCAGCCGCCGGCGGCGAACTGGTCATAGGCGGCGCGGAAGGCGGCGGGCACCTGCACGCGGCCGCCCTCCAGCCGGCAGCCTTCGATGTCGCCGAGGCGGTTGAGCGGGCTCAGCACCTCGGCCATGAAGCGGGCGCCCTCGGTCAGGACGGCGGCGCCGGTCTCGGCATCGGCATGGGCATAGCTTGGCAGCTGGAACAGGCTGTCCCAGCGCAGGACCCCCTCAAGCAGGAAGAGGATTTCAGAGATGTCGGGTTGATAGCTCATGGAATTCAAACCTTTGCGAGGGACTCTTTAAGCGCCTTGCGGTTGATCTTGCCAGTGTGGCCCTTGGGCAGATCGTCGAGGAAGACATAGCGGCGCGGGTGTTTGTAATGCGACAGGTCGCTGGCGGTCAGATGGGCGCGCAGTGCCGCCTCGTCTGGCCTGCCCTGGGCGATGACGAAGGCGGTGATCTCCTGTCCCCAGTCGGCGGAGGGCACGCCGGCCACGGCGCATTCGCGCACGCTGGCATGGGTCAGCAGCAGGTCCTCGATCTGGCCCGGCATGATGTTGATGCCGCCCGAGATGATCATGTCGTCGACCCGGCCCGACAGCGTGATGTAGCCGTCGGCATCCATGGTCGCCAGATCGCCGGAGCGCCACCAGCCGTTATCGAACACCTTGCGGGTCAGCTCCGGCCGGTCCCAGATCTGCGCCGCGAGTGAGGGGCCGCGCAGGATCAACTCGCCCTCGGTGCCGGGCGACAGCACGTCGTCGACGGCGCCGCCGGGGGCGATCACCCGGATGCCGACGCCGAAGGCGGCGCGGCCGATGCTGCGCAGGTCGCCGCCGCGGGCGTAATCCTCGGGCAGCATGATGGTGCAGCCGCCCCAGGGGCCGGTCTCGGTGGTGCCATAGGTGTTCATCACCCGGTCGCAGAC
Organism: Pseudodonghicola sp.; assembly: GCA_050177915.1. Taxonomy (GTDB): domain Bacteria; phylum Pseudomonadota; class Alphaproteobacteria; order Rhodobacterales; family Rhodobacteraceae; genus Pseudodonghicola. Next base: position 3,363 of record JBFXGQ010000041.1, read on the forward strand.
CCGGGCGCGGATCGCGCGCATGGTCTCGGCGTCGATCGCCTCGCCGGCGAAGCCCACCCGGGTCACGCTGGACAGATCATGCGCCTCGGGGCCCGCCGCCAGCAGCATCCGCCACATGGTGGGCACCAGGATGAAGCAGGTGATGCGCTCGGTGGCGATGGTGCGCAGGTATTCGGCGGGGTCCCATTTCGGCAGGTAGACGATCTTTGAGCCCGCGTGCAGCTGCGGCAGGGTGCAGTTCAGCCAGCCGACGAAGGCGGTGGTGAAGATGTTGATGGTCGCGGCCTCGGGTCCGTGGCCCATGTATTCGGCGCCCTGTTCGACGCCGCCGGTGACCGAGCCATGGGTGTGGATCACCCCCTTGGGCAGGCCGGTGGTGCCCGAGGACAGCACGATGGTGGCGATGTCGTCGGGGCTGAGCGCAATGCGGTCGTGGTCGGCCGGGTAGAGGGCCAGATCGCGCGGGATCAGCGGCGCGTCGGGCGCGCCGCCCGGATCGGCGGCCAGCGTCGAGACGGCGCGCACCCGGCCGGCGATCTGCGGCGCGTCCGCGAGCAGCGCCTCGGCCTTGGCCTGATAGGCGACATCGTAGACCAGCAGGCGCGGCATGATGCTGTCGGCGATCCTGCGCAGGGTCGGTTCGGATTCACGGACGTGGAAGGCGACCGGGATGGCGCCCAGCAGGGCGGTGCCGAAATAGGCGATCAGATGCGGCACCGAGGGCGGCATCATCAGCGCCACCCGGTCGCCGCGCCGGATGCCCCGGGCGTGCAGCAGGTTGGCCATGCGGTGCACCTGCGCCAGCAGTTCGGCAAAGCTCAGCCGGGTGGTGCCCTCGACGGCGGCGATCCGGTCGGGAAAGCTGCGCGCGGCGCGTTCCAGCAGGCCGGGCAGGGTGCGGGCGGCGGGGTCCATCAAATCCTCCCTGTCATATGGGGTCAGAGCACGGCTTCGCCGGCAAGGATCATCCCGGCGCAGAAATCGGGCGATTGCTGCGGGATGAAATGGGTGAATTGCGGCAGATAGAGGTCGCGGCCGCGGGGCAGATGCGCGGCCAGGGCCGGGTCGGTGGGCGAGAAGCGGAAATCGCGCCAGTCCTCCGGGCGACGCGGCCGCTGCGCCCGCACCACCAGGGTTGGAGGGCGCAGATCGGCCATGGCGGCGTGGATGCCGGCGAAGACCAGCGCCGACTGATAGACCGAGGCCTCGAACTCCGGCGCGCAGAGCAGCACGCGCTCGCCCGCCTCCTCGGCGGTGCCGAAGCGGCAGTAGTCCTGCATCACGCGCGGATCGAACAGCGCATAGGGCGGCCGGGCGCCGAGCTGGGCCTGCATGTCGTCGAGCGAGGCGAAGCGCGCCTTGCGGCGGGCGATCGGGTGCAGCTCGCCCTCGGGCGCCGCCATCGGGTTGACGCCCTGCGCGTAGATCTCGGGCGGGCAGATCACCGGGTCGATCAGCGTCAGCCGGGCGAAGCGGTCGGGCGCGGCCAGCGCCGCCAGCGCGGTCGCGGCGCCGCCGACCGAATGGCCCACCGCATGGACCCCGGTCAGCTCCAGCGCCGCCAGTACCCCGGCCAGATCGGCGCCCAGCTCGCGCCAGTCGGCGAAGGCGGCGGCGCTGCTGCGGCCGTGGCCGCGCAGGTCGGGGGCGAGGATGTGGCGCGGGCCCAGCCGGGCGATCACCCGGTCCCAGCAGCGGCCGTGAAAGCCAGTGGCATGGCTCAGCATCAGCGTCGGCCGGGCGCCGCGATGCTCGGCCCCCCATTCGTGGACGCAGATCCGGGCGGCGCCGGTGTCGATCCTGTGCTGAACGGGCTCTGTCATGTGCGGCCCTCCTTTTCCTTCAGCCGGGCGAGGACGGCGTCGAACAGGTCGTTGATCTGCGCCGCCTGCGCGGCGGTCAGCGGTTCGGCCAGTTCGTAGATCCAGTCCTGGATCGCGGCCGACTGCCGGGCCAGCGCGGCGCGGCCGGCGGCGGTCAGCTGCACCCGGGTGGCGCGGCCGTCCTCGGGGGTCTTGCGGCGTTCGACCAGCCCCTCGGCCTCCAGCCGGTCGACGATCGGGGTGACATTGCCGGCGGCGGTCTTCAGCTCGGCCGAGATCGCGCTCATGATCAGCCCGTCCTCGTATTTCGCCAGGGCCGACATCACGTCGAAGCGCGGCAGGGTGGTGCCGAATTCGGCCTTGATGCGGCTGCGCAGCGCGTTCTCGATCTGCCGCTGCACCTTCATGTGCCGCAGCCAGAACCGCATGCGCTGGGTCGCGGTCGCATCGGTCCGCGTCGGTGTGGCTCTGGGCCGGGCCATCGCGGCTTTCCTCCCCGCTCTCTCTCCTCTGCACAGCCTAGCGAGTCGGCAAAACTACTTCAAGCTTGAAGTAGTTGGCGGGGGATGTGCATGCGAGATCTGAAATCAAGCCACTGATTTCATGTCATAAAGTCAAACGAGAACCCCGCCGCGACGGGCGCGGCGGGGTCAGGGTTGCGGCCGGGCGCGGGGTTATTCGCTGAACGGCACGGTCGAATAGCCGACCCCGGCCAGCGCCGCGACAGCGGCCGGATGCCAGGGCACCGGCGGGGTGGCGTTGGCGACGAAGTCCTTGGTGGTGCCGTTCACCACCGGGTGCACCTCGCGGGCGCGGTCCAGGTTGGTGAGGAAGCGGGTGATGATCTGGCTCACCGCGGCGTCGGACAGATCGGCCCGCGCCATGATCCAGATCGGCACACCGAAGGTCTGCACGTCGTTGGACTGCCGCGGATAGGTCTCGGCCGGGATGGTCACCGGCACCACGGCGCCGGTGGGGTTCATGCCGATCACCGCCTTCAGCGTCTCCGGGCTGACCGAGAGCCAGCGCACGTCGCGGCTGGTGGCCAGATCCTGCAGCGCCGGCGCGCCGCCGCCCATCACCGTGGTCAGCGCGTCGAGATTGCCGTCGCGCAGGCCGGCGACCTGTTCGGTCAGGCTGTTCGGGCGGCCGTCGTAATCGCCGTCATTGACGCCTTCGGCCTTCAGCACCTGGCGCACGTAGGTATTGGCCGAGGATCCGGGCTCGCCCAGGCCGACGCGCTTGCCGGCCAGATCGCCGGGGGTTTTCACCGGCGCTTCCTCCGGCACGATCATCTGCACCAGCGAGGCATAGATCGGCATCACCGCGCGCAGCTCGCCGAAGGCGGCGGGATATTTGCCCTCGCCGCGGTACGAGCTGTAGGCCTGGCCGCCGGTGTGCAGGATCAGCTGCGCCTCGTCGTTGCGCAGCAGCCGGTCGTTCTCGATCACGCCGGCGCTGGGAAAGGGGGTGATCTTCAGATCGCCGCTATCCTCGTTCACCACGGTGGCCAGCGCCACGGCGTACATATAGCCGGTGCCGCCGCTGGCCGATGTGGCAAAGCCCAGCTCCTGCCGGTCCTGCGCCAGGGCCGCGCCGCCCAGTGCGGCGACGGTGGCCAGGCCCAGCAGTCCGCTGCGCAGGCTGGCCCGCAAACCCGTTGTGGTCATGGTCTTCTCCTCCTCGGTTGTCTTGGATATTCAGTGTCCGGTGCCTTCGCGGGCGGTCAGGCCCGCGCGTTTCTGTCTGGGGAATTCGCCGATCCCGACCGCCACCGCGATCAGCGCGGCGCCGATGACATCGGTCAGGTGATCCGGCGCAAAGGCCATCAGCGCGCCGATCAGGAACATCGCCCGCCGCACCAGCCCGACGCGCCCGCGGAAATAGCCCACGGTCGCCGCCGACAGCCCGACCACCGCCAGCGCCGCATTGACCAGTGGCAGCAGCAGGGCGGTGACATCGCCCTGGAACAGCAGCCCGGGCTGGAACACGAAGATATAGGGCATCAGGAAGGCCGGCAGCGCGATCTTCAGCGAGGTGACCGAGGTCTGCAGCGGTGGCGCCCCGGCGATGCCGGCGGCGGTGAACGACCCCAGCGCCACCGGCGGGGTGATCGCCGACAGGGTGCCGAAGTAGAACACGAACATATGCGCCGCGATCGGCGGGATGCCCAGCCGCACCATCACCGGCGCGATGATCAGTGCCAGGATGATATAGCAGGCCACCGTCGGCAGCCCCATGCCCAGCACGATCGAGCTGACCATGGTCAGCACCAGCAGCAGCAGCAGCGAATTCTCGGCCGCCCGCGCCATGATGGTGGTCAGGTTCAGCCCCAGGCCGGTGACCTCGACCACGCCCACCACGATGCCGGCCACGGCGACGGCAACGGCCACCGGCGCCACGCTGGTCATGCCGTCGATCAGCGCGCGCAGCAGTTCGCGCGCGCCCAGCCGGTGGCGCGGTTGCAGCAGGTTCAGCGCCAGCAGCAGCACCAGCGACAGCAGCGCGGCGTAGCGCGGCGAATATTGCAGCATCACCATGCCGAACAGCACCACCAGCGGCGCCAGCAGATAGCCCGAGTCCTTGAGCAGTTGCCGGGTCTTGTCGCCCTCGAAGGCGTCGAGACCGCGCAGGTTCATCTTGCCCGCCTCGAGATCCACCACCAGGAACAGGTTGATGTAATAGATCAGCGCCGGGAACAGCGCGGCGAGGATGATGGTGCCGTAGCCCACCTGCAGCATGTCGGCCATGATGAAGACCGCGGCCCCCATCACCGGCGGCATCAGCTGGCTGCCGGAGGAGGCCACCGCCTCGACCGCGCCGGCGAAATGCGGCGCGTAGCCCACCCGCTTCATCATCGGGATGGTGAAGGTGCCGCTGGCCGCCACATTGGCCACGGCCGAGCCCGAGATGCTGCCCAGCAGGCCGCTGCCCACCACCGCGATCTTGGCCGGCCCGCCGCGCATCCGGCCGACCATCAGCTGCGACAGCCGCACGAAGGTGTCCGAGGCGCCGGTGGCCGCCAGGAAGGACGAGAAGATCAGGAAATAGAGCACCACATCGGCCACCACCCCCAGCGGCACGCCCAGCACGCCCTTGGTGGTCAGGTAGTTGCCCGCCATCAGCGAATTCCACTTCAGCCCGCGATGCGACAGGATGTCGGGCATCTCGCGGCCGTAGAGCGCATAGAGGATGAAGGCGACCGCGATCAGCGGCAGCGCCGGGCCGAAGGCCAGCCAGGTGGCGAACAGCAGCGCCGCGATCATGATGGTGGCCAGCACCACCTCGGTCCGGCCGTAGAAGCCGGCGCTTTCGGCGATGGCCTGGAAGTTGACGACGATGAAGCCCATGGTGATCAGGCTGGCGATCACGCCCAGATAGAGCGTGGCGAGGAACAGCGCGCTGCGGGCGCCGGTCAGGGCGGTGCGCTGCGCCTGTCCCAGGAACACCAGGCACATGGCCGCGCCCAGCAGCACCGACCGCTGGATCAGCGCCGGATAGGTGCCGAACCAGGCGGTATAGATGAAGAAACCGGCGGTCAGGACCGCGATCACCGCGATCAGGGCGCGCGGAATCCTGCGCAGCGCACCGGCTTCGGAGGCGATGGCATCAGGCATGAGTTTTTCCTCCCCCGGTCCCGCGGTGCCAGGCGACGCCGGCGGGACGGTGTATTCGCTATAGCGAATAGTATTTCAAATGGTGCCGCGCAAAGGCGGTCTTGTCAACGAATCCGCACATCCGGCGGTCTCGGCCCGGCCCGGCCATGGCTCAGTCCGGGCCGCTGCGGTGCAGCGACAGCGCGTCCAGCGCCACGAAGCTGCCGTCGCGGCTGAGCGCCAGCGGGTTGATCTCGATCTCCTCGACGCTGTCGTCGGCGGCAAAGGCATCGCCCAGCCGGGCCAGCTGGCTGGCCAGCGCCGCCAGATCGCCCCGCGGCCCGCCGCGATAGCCGGCGAGGAGCGGCGCTGTGGCGAGGCTCTCCAGCATCTCCTGCACCGCTGCCGCGCTCAGCGGCAGATAGGCCATGGCGCTGTCGGGCCTGAGCTCGACCTCGACGCCGCCGCGGCCGATCAGCAGCAGCGGCCCGAACACCGCGTCGCGCTTGAAACCGACGATCAGCTCCTGTGCGATGGGGGTCATCTGCTGCAGCAGGATGCCGTCCAGCCGCAGCTCGCCGTTGCGGGCGATCTCCAGCATCTCGGCGGTGACCCGGGCCAGGCTTTCGGCATCGCTCAGCCCCAGCTTGACGCCGCCATGCTCGCTCTTGTGCAGCATGTCGGGGCTTTGCAGCTTGACCGCCAGCGGCGGCGTCAGCCGGTCGAGCGCGGCGGCGGCCTCCTCGGGCGTCTGCACCAGCAGCTGGGTCGGGAAGGCGAGGTCGCAGTGGGCGCGGACAAAGGCCTGGGCGTGGTATTCCGACCGCGCCTCGGGGGCCTGCGCCGGCGGCAGCGGCTGCGGCCAGTTGGTGGCGCTCAGCGTCCGTGCCTTGTCCTGCGCCTCGGCCACCCGGCGGGCCAGCGCCATGGCGTGCACCGCCTCGGGGATGTCGGGATAGACCGGCAGCCCGTGCGCCTCGAGGTCCCGCACCACCTGCGGCGGCGCGCCGATCCAGACCACCACCACCTGCTTGCCGGCCTTGGCGAAGGCGCGCACCAGGCTTTCCGACAGGTCCTTGGAGATACTGACCATCAGCCCGATGAACAGCACGAACGTATCGTGGTCCGGCGCAGTGCCGAGCGCGTCGAGCACCTTGCCGAAGATGCTGCTGTCGCCCGCCACTCCGCCGGTGACGTCCAGCGGGTTGGCGGCCGAGACGAAGCCGGGCAGGGCGGCGTTGACCCGCGCGCAGGTCTCCGCATCGAAGGGCGGCACGGCGAAACCGGCCTCGTCCAGCTCGTCGGCCAGCAGCACGCCGGCGCCGCCGGAGACGGAGATCACGCCGACGTTGCGGCCGGTCGCGGCGGGCTGCATCAGGATCAGCCGCGCCACCGAGCCCATCTCGGACAGCGAATTGACCCGGACGATGCCGATCTGGTCGAACAGCGCCTGATAGCGCGCATCCTCGCCGGCCAGCGCTCCGGTGTGCGAGGCGGCAGCGGCGGCGCCGGTCTGCGACCGCCCGGCCTTGATCAGCAGCACCGGCTTGCCGGCGGCGATGGCGGCCAGCGCGGCGTCGCGGAACGCCGGGCCGTCCTTGATATCCTCGATATAGCAGCCGATCACCCGGGTATCGGGATCCTGCGCCAGATGATGGATGGCGTCGGCGACGGTCACCCCGGCCTCGTTGCCGGTGGCGATCCAGGACGACACGCCGATGCCGCGCTGGAACGCCATGTCCAGCCAATAGGCCCCCAGCGCGCCGCTTTGCGACACGAAGCCGAAGCCGCCCTCGATCAGTTCGTGATCCTCCATCGCGGTGGTGAAGGAGGCGATCACATGGTTGCGGATGTTGATCGCGCCAAGGCAGTTGGGCCCCAGCAGCAGGGCGCCGGCCGCGTCGCACATCGCCCGCAGCCGGGCCTGCATCGCCGCACCCTCGGTGGAGTATTCGGCGAAGCCCGAGGAGAACACCACAAAGGCTCTGACCCCGGCAGAGAGGCCGTCGCGGACCACATCCTCGACCATGGCCGCCGGGGCGGCGACGATGGCCAGATCGACGGGGGCGCCGATGGAGGAAAGCGAGGGGTAGGCGGGCAGGCCCTGAATCTCAGCCGCCTTGGGGTTCACCGGGTAGATCCGGCCGCGATAGCCCAGCTTCTTCATATAGGCGATCGGGCGGCCGCCCAGCTTCATCGGGTTGGAGGATGCCCCCACCACCGCGATGGAGCCGGGGTTGAGCAGGACATCGAGGGGCTTGAAACGTTGGGTCATAGTCTGGCGGTCCCCTTGATCACGGCCTCGCCCGCCTGGTTCTCGACCCAGACGGAATAGCCGCCGTCGTCCTGCGGCTGCTGCCGGGCGGTCAGCAGATCGCCGATCCGCACCGGGCGGGTGAAGCGGATCTCCAGCGCGGCGCGGGCGCAGCGGGCGGCGCCGAAGTCGCGCCGCAGCATCTGCCAGATCAGCGCCAGCGACATGGTGCCATGGGCGATCACGCCCTTCATCGGCGTGGTCGCGGCGAACTCCGGGTCGACGTGGATCGGGTTGAAGTCGTTGGTGATGGCGGCGTATTGGCCGATCACCTCGGCGGTGATCTCCAGCGCCGTATCTGCGGCGGGTCTGGTCGAGGTCAGGCTGCCCATATCATCCTCATGGTTCCGGAAAACAGGAAGGCGCCGGTCTGATCGTGGCTCTGGGTTTCCAGGTCGATCCAGCGGCGGCCGTTGCGCAGCTCCTTGCCGGTGCAGGTGACCGTGGTGGTCACCGTCTCGCCCAGCTGCGGCAGCCGCTCCAGCGCGAAGGACTGGCTGGCGTGCACATTGCCGGGCGGGCGCGGCGCCACCAGCTGCATGTAGGCGTTCATCACCAGCACGGCGGTCATGCCCTCGGGCATCTGCGGCGCGCAGGCGGCGTCGCCGGGAAAGAGCGCGGTCCATTTGTCGAACAGCGCGTCATCCAGTGTCACTGGTGCGGTGCCGAAGCTCTTGCCGGGCTGGAAATCCTCGAAGGTGATCATGCGGCGCTCCTCTTCGCCTGGGGCATCTTGAAGGCCGCCGGCCCGCGCGGCTCGAACACGATCTCGACCTCGTCGCCGATCCGGGTCTCCAGCCGGTCGTCGCCGATCACGTTCAGCATCAGCCGCACGCCCTCGGTCACATCCACCAGGGCGAGGACGTAGGGCAGGTGGTCGCGGAACGCCTTGGTCGGGCCGCGGTGGACGATGGAAAAGCTGGCGACGGTGCCGCGCCGGTCGCTGTCGCGCCAGGTCAGATCGGGCGACTGGCATTTGCCGCACCAGCTGCGCGGCACCGCCTGCACGGCGCCGCAGGCGGTGCAATGCTGCAGCACCAGACGCTCCTGCTGCGCCGCGTCCCAATAGGGGCGGCTGTCGGCGTTCGGGGTGGGGATGGGCAGATCCATGGGTGTCACTCCTGTCCCAGAACCAGGCTGCAATGGGCCGAGAGGATGCCGCCATCGCCATGGACGAAGGCCAGCTCGGCGCCCTCGACCTGGCGGGCATCCGCCTCGCCGCGCAGCTGATGGGCGGCCTCGACGATGTGGAAGGCGCCGCCGGCGGCGCCGGAATGGCCATAGCTCATCAGCCCGCCATGGGTATTGGTGGGCAGCCGCCCGCCGAGCGACAGATCGCCCGCCAGCGCCGCCTTGCCGGCCTCGCCCTTGTCGAAGAAGCCGATCGATTCCAGCTCGGCCAGCAGGGTGATGGTGAAGCTGTCGTAGATCTCGGCCACGTCGATATCCGCCGCCGTCACCCCCGCCTGGGCAAAAGCCATGGCCGAGGAGGTCTTGCAGCCGAATTCGGTCAGCGAGGGCGCCGCCATGATATGCTCGTGCGTATGGCCCTGGCCGCTGCCCAGCACGCGCACCGGCTTGCGGGTGTCGCGGGCGGCATCCGCCGCGCTGACGATCACCGCGGCGCCGCCGTCGGAGATCAGGCAGCAGTCCAGCAGGCGCAGCGGCGAGGCGATGACGCGGCTGTTGGCGATGTCTTCCAGCGTCAGCGGATCGCGCTTGGTGGCCTTGGGGTGCAGCGCCGCATGGGCGCGGGCGGCCACCGAGATCGCCGACAGCTCGTCGCGCGAGATGCCGTAGCGGTGCAGATAGGCCTGCGCCACCAGCGCGTAGGAGGCCGGCACCGACATGCCGTAGGGCTGTTCGAACTCCGGGTGGCCCACCGTGGCCAGCGCCGCCACTGCGCCGTCGCGGGTCATGCCGGTCAGCCGGTTGTCGCCGGTGACGCAAAGCACATGGCGGCAGGCGCCGGATTCGACCAGCGCCACGGCATTGGCCAGCATGATGCAGGCGGTGGCGCCGCCGGCCTGGATGGCGGTGTTGAAGGTCGGGCTGATGCCGTAGTATTCGCAGAAGACCGAGCTGAGCATCAGATGCGGCAAGGTCATCGAATAGCCGCAGAGCACGCCGTCGATGTCGCGGGCGGTCAGCCCGGCATCCTTCAGCGCGGCATTGGCGGCCTCGGCCTGCAGGCCCATCGCGGTCGATCCCGGCAGCTCGCCCATGGCGGTGTCGGCGACGCCGGTGATGCGGGCGCTATGTTGTTTGCGGGGGCTCACGCGCGGCTGTCCTTCTTGTTCATACGGTCCCAGTCGAAATCCAGAGGTTGCTTGTCGAGGAAGCGTTGCACCGCCTCCTTGTGATAGTCGGAGGCCAGGCACAGCGCCTGCGCCATCGCCTCCATGTCGGCCAGCGCACGCTGATCGCTGTGCAGCGCCTGATTGAGGATGGTCTTGGACAGGCCGGTGGCCAGCCGCGAGGCCTGGTCGAACCGGCGGGCCAGGGCAAAGGCCGCATCCATCAGCGCCTCGGGCGCGTGGATCTCCAGCACGATGCCGAGCTCCCTGGCCTCTGCCGCGTCGAAGGAGCGGGCGGTCATCACCAGCTCCTTGGCGCGGGCGAGGCCGACGATGCGCGGCAGCAGGAAGAAGCCGCCCAGGTCCGGCACCAGGCCGATGCGGCCGAAGACGGCGCAGAACCGCGCGCGGGGCGAGGCCAGCACGAAATCCGCCGCCAGCGCCAGGTTGAAGCCGGCGCCATAGGCCGGGCCGTCGACCGCGGCGATCACCGGCAGCTCCAGATTGCTGAGCTCGGTGAACCAGGTGTGCAGCAGCGCGATGCGCTCGCGGTTGTCCTCGACCGGGCGCTCCTCCTCGGACAGCGCCTTGAGGTCGCCGCCGGCGCAGAAGGCACCGCCGCTGCCGGTGATCACCAGCGCCCGCAGCGTCCGGTCGGCACGGATGCGAGGCATCAGCGCGGCGATCTCGCCCCGCATGGCGAGGTCGAGCGCATGGCGCACCTGCGGCCGGGTGAAGGTGATCACGGCGGTGTGCCCATGAACCTCATAGGTCAGCGTCTGGTAGGTCTCGGTCATCTCGGTTGCTTCCGAATATTTCACATGAAGAATGGAATTTATGTATGAGAATTTAGCGAGGGCCGGGCGCGATTGTCAATCGGCTTTCTCGCTGGCGGCGATGGGGCGCGCGGCGGCGGGCCGCGCGCCCGCTGTCAGAGCCGCTCGGCGGTGGCCAGCCGCGGCCGGCCGAAGCGCACCAGCAGCACGCCCGGCAGGCTCAGCGCGATGGCCAGCGCCAGCAGCACCCGATGCTCCAGCCCGATCATCTCGCCGCCCGGCGCCGCCATGACGATGCCGCCCGCGGCCAGCAGCGCCCGGGCGATCCAGCCGGCGAGGGTGTCGGGGATGCGACCCACCCCCAGCAGGTAGCCCTGCAGCGCGGCGGCGACGAAGAGGATGCCCAGCATGGCGGTCAGCAGCACCGAGATCACCTCGACCCAGCTGCCCAGCCCCAGCAGCGCCGGGTTCAGGACGAAGAAGAACGGGATGAAATAGATGATCGAGCCGATCCGCATCGCCTCGATCCCGGTCTGCATCGGCCCCGAGCGCGAGATGGTCGAGGCGGCGAAGGCCGCCAGCGCCACCGGCGGGGTGATATAGCTGAGCATGCCCCAGTAGAGCAGGAACATATGCACCGCGATCGGGTTCATGCCCAGCCCGGTCAGCGCCGGGGCGAGGATGATGGCGAGGAAGATATAGGCCGCCGTCACCGTCATCCCGATCCCCAGCACGAAGCTGGTCAGCGCCCCCATGAACAGCAGCAGCAGCGGCGCGCCGCCGGCAAGGAACACCAGATCGTTGGTCAGCGAGCCGGTGACGCCGGTGGCCTGCAGCGCGCCGACGATCAGCCCGATGGCGCCCAGCAGCGCCGCGATCTCGGCCAGAAGGCAGCCGGTGGCGAACAGGAAATCGCGCGCCTTGGCCCAGCTCAGCCGGTGGCGCGGGGCGATCTGGTTGATCACCAGCAGCAGCGCGGTGGCATAGAAGGGCGCGCGCGCCTCCTGCTTGAGAAAGGTCAGCATCCAGACCAGCAGCGCGAAGACCAGCAGATAGTGCCAGCCCTGTTTCAGCGTGGCGCCGATCCGCGGCAGCTCGGCCTTCGGC
>JBFXGQ010000042.1:0-15166 GCA_050177915.1 Pseudodonghicola sp.
ACCGACGGCGGCCGCCGGGTGGTGATCGTCGATTGCGCCGACGAGATGAACGTGAACGCCGCCAATGCCCTGCTGTAGATGCTGGAGGAGCCGCCGGCGCGCACCACGCTGCTGCTGATCTCGCACCGGCCGTCGGGGCTGCTGCCGACCATCCGCTCGCGCTGCCGCACCCTGCGTCTGGCGCCGCTCAGCCCGCAGGACATGGCCGCCGCGCTGGACCAGGCCGGCGCCGCCGCGCCCGGCAATGCCGACCATCTGGCGGCGCTGGCGGCGGGCTCGGTCGGTGCGGCGCTGCGGCTGACCGCGCTCGGCGGGCTGGAGATCTATGCCGAGTTGATCGCGCTTCTGTCCACCCTGCCCCGGCTCGACCGCCAGCGCGCGCTGGCGCTGGCCGAGGCCGCCGCCCAGCGGGGCGCCGCCGACCGGTTCGAGCTGCTGCTCGATCTCGTCGACACCGCGCTGGCCCGGCTGGCGCGCACCGGCGCCGCCGGCACCCCGCCGCAGCCGCAGGCCGCCCCGGGCGAGGCCGAGACCCTGGCGCGACTGTCGCCCGATGCCCATCGGGCGCGCGCCTGGGCCGATGCGGCGACCGAGATCACTGCCCGCAGCCGCCATGGACGGGCAGTCAATCTTGACCCTGCCGCCTTAGTCCTAGATACGGTTTTCAAGATGCAGAAGACCGCCACGGGCTGATCCGGCCCGGCCTTGCCCCGGCGCAGCCCGGCCGGAGCTTTCCACGCGGCGCGACAACCGACCGGAACAGAATGACCGATACCGCCCAGCCCCTCCCGGAAATCACCGACAGTCACTGCCACCTGGACTTTCCCGATTTCCAGGGCGAGGTGGACCAGATCATCGCCCGCGCCATCGCCGCCGGGGTCACCCGCATGGTGACGATCTGCACCCGGCTACGCAACGAACCCGTGGTGCGCGCCATCGCCGAGGCACATGCGCCGGTCTTCTACGCCGCCGGCACCCATCCGATGAGCGCCGCCGAGGAGCCGATGGCAACGGTGGACGGGCTGATCGCCCTGGCGCAGCACCCAAAGTTCGTCGGCATCGGCGAGACCGGGCTCGATTACCACTACAGCGCCGAGAGCGCCGTGGTGCAGCAGGACAGCCTGCGCCTCCATATCGCCGCCGCGCGCGAGACCGGGCTGCCGCTGATCATCCATTCCCGCGCCGCCGATGACGACATGGCCCGCATCCTGGCCGAGGAATATCGCAACGGCGCCTATGGTTGCGTGATGCACTGTTTCTCCTCCTCGGCGGAACTGGCCAAGGCATCGCTGGATCTGGGCTTTTACCTGTCGATGTCGGGCATCGCCGCCTTTCCCAAGAGCGGCGATCTGCGCGAGATCTTTGCCGCAGCCCCCATCGAGCGCATCCTGGTCGAGACCGACGCCCCCTATCTGGCGCCGCCGCCGCATCGCGGCAAGCGCAACGAACCGGCCTATTCGGCGCTGACCGCCCGGGTGGGCGCCGAGGTCTTCGGTCTCGATTACGCCGACTTCGCCGCCCAGACGCAACAAAACTTCGACCGGCTGTTCGCCAAGGTGGCGGCCTTTGGGGAGGCCGTGCAATGACCGACCTGCGCATCACCATCCTCGGCTGCGGCTCTTCCGGCGGGGTGCCGCGACTGGGTGGCCACTGGGGCGACTGCGACCCCGACGACCCGCGCAACCGGCGCCGCCGCTGCTCGGTCCTGGTCGAGCGTGACGGGCCCGGCGGCACCACCTCGGTGCTGGTCGACACCAGCCCCGACCTGCGCGACCAGCTGCTGGGCACCGGCACCGGGCGGCTGGACGGGGTGGTCTATACCCATTCCCACGCCGATCACGTCCACGGCATCGACGACCTGCGGATGATCGTCTTCAACATGCGCGCCCGCGTCCCGGTCTGGGCCGATGGCGACACCCAGAACGCGCTGCTCAGCCGCTTCGGCTATGCTTTCGTGCAGCCCGAAGGCTCGCCCTATCCGCCGATCCTGGACATCCGCACCATCAACGGCCCGTTCGAGGTCAACGGCCCCGGCGGCCCGATCCCGTTCCGCCCGTTCCGGGTCGGCCACGGGTCGATCGACGCGCTGGGGTTCCGCATCGGCGACGTCGCCTATCTGCCCGATGTGGCCGAGATCTACGACGACGCCTGGAAGGAGCTGCAGGATCTCGACTGCTGGATCCTCGACGCGCTGCGCCGCACGCCGCATCCGACCCATTCGCATCTGGCGCAGTCGCTGGAGTGGATCGAGAAGGTCGGCGCCAGGCGCGCGGTGCTGACCAACATGCATATCGACCTGGACTACGCCACCGTCGAGGCCGAGACGCCGGACCATATCATCCCCGCCTATGACGGCATGGTGGTGCACGCCGAGATCCCGGGGTGAGCTGCCCGCCCCCCTCGCGGACCGACCTGCCCGCGGCTGCATCGCCATGTTCCAGACCCTGATCGACGTCATCCTGCCGGTCTTTCTGGTGATCGGCGCCGGCTACGGGGCGACCCGGGCGGGGTATTTCACCCCGGGCCATATCGACGGGATCATGAAGTTCACCCAGGGCTTCGCGGTGCCCTGCCTGCTGTTCAGCGCAATCTCGCATCTGGATCTCAGGGCCAGTTTCGACCCGCGGCTGCTGGTCAGCTTCTATTCCGGCGCGCTGCTGTGCTTCTGCCTCGGCCTCTTCGGCGCGCGGCTGCTGTTCCGCCGCGACTGGGAGGATTGCGTCGCCATCGGCTTTTGCTGCCTGTTCTCCAATTCGGTGCTGCTGGGGCTGCCGATCACCGAACGCGCCTACGGGCCGGAGAGCCTGACCGGCAATTACGCCATCATCGCCTTCCATTCGCCGTTCTGCTACGGCGTCGGCATCACCGTGATGGAGGTGGTGCGCAACCGCGGCCGCGGCGGCCGGCACATGGCGCGCTCGGTGCTGACCGCGATGTTCCGCAATGCGCTGATCATCGGCATCGTGCTGGGCTTCGGCGTCAACCTGACCGGGATCGCGCTGCCCGGCGCCGCCGAGGACGCGCTGGCGCTGATCACCCGCACCGCGCTGCCCGGGGCGCTGTTTGCGCTGGGGGGCGTGCTGGTGCAATACCGGCCCGAGGGCGACCTGCGCGCGATCCTGTTCGTCTGCGCCATCGCGCTGCTGGCGCATCCCACCTTCGTGTGGCTGTTCGGCAAGAGCTTCGGCCTGCCGCGCGACCTGTTCCGCTCCGGCGTGCTGACCGCGGCGATGGCGCCGGGGTTCAACGCCTATATCTTCGCCAACATCTACGGCCGGGCCAAGCGGGTGGCGGCCTCCTCGGTGCTGATCGCCACCGGCAGCTCGATCTTCACCGTGTGGTTCTGGCTGTACGTTCTGGGGTAGGCGCACAGTTCGAACTGTCGTCCCGGGGCGTCAGCCCCGGTTCGCACCCGACCCGCCCCCAGGGCGGGTGCGAAACGCACCCACCCCGGGCCGGGCGCGAACCTCCGCGCTCGTGATCCCCCTTGCGGGCCCTGCCCTCCGGCGCCCCTCCGCATGCTGCATTGCCGCACCGGCTTGACTTGCCCCCGCCGCCCTGCCACATCATCCGCACACCATAACCCGCAACCGGGCGTTCCGTGGGCGCCAAACCGACGAGGAGAGCCAGATCATGGCCCAAATCTCTCTCACCTTCCCCGATGGCAACAAACGATCCTACGCCGCAGGCATCACGCCGGCGGAGGTCGCGGCCGATATCTCCACCTCGCTCGCCAAGAAGGCGATCAGCGCCATGATCGACGGCCAGCACTGGGACCTGCAATGGCCGCTGCAGCAGGACGCCAAGATCGCCATCAACACGATGAAGGACGAGGCCCCGGCGCTGGAGTTGATCCGCCACGATCTGGCCCATATCATGGCCCGCGCCGTGCAGGAGATCTGGCCCGCCACCAAGGTCACCATCGGCCCGGTGATCGACAACGGCTGGTATTACGACTTCGACCGCGCCGAGCCCTTCACGCCGGAAGATCTCGGCCAGATCGAGAAGACGATGAAGGAGATCATCAACCGCCGCGATCCGGTCACCACCGAGATCTGGGAACGCGCGCGCGCGATCGAATATTACAAGGCCAACAACGAGCCCTATAAGGTCGAGCTGGTGGAGGCGATCCCCGGCAACGAACCGCTGCGCATGTACTGGCACGGCCACTGGCAGGATCTCTGCCGCGGGCCGCACCTGCAGAACACCGGCCAGGTGCCCGGCGATGCCTTCAAGCTGACCCATGTGGCCGGCGCCTACTGGCGCGGCGACAGCAACCGGCCGATGCTGCAACGCATCTATGGCGTGGCCTTCCAGAACAAGGAAAAGCTGAAAGCTTACCTGACCATGCTGGAGGAGGCCGCCAAGCGCGACCACCGCAAGCTGGGCCGCGAGATGGACCTGTTCCACATGCAGGAAGAGGCGCCGGGCCAGATCTTCTGGCACCCCAACGGCTGGAAGATCTACACGACGCTGCAGGACTACATGCGCCGCCAGCAGGACCGCGACGGCTATGTCGAGGTGAACACGCCGCAGGTGGTGAACCGCAAGCTGTGGGAGGCTTCGGGCCACTGGGAGAACTATCAGGAGAACATGTTCATCGTCGAAGTGGACGAGGAGCACGCGCGCGAAAAGACCATCAACGCGCTGAAGCCGATGAACTGCCCCTGCCACGTGCAGGTGTTCAACCAGGGCCTGAAGTCCTACCGCGACCTGCCGCTCAGGATCGCCGAGTTCGGCTCGTGCAACCGCTACGAGCCCTCGGGCGCGCTGCACGGCATCATGCGGGTGCGCGGCTTTACCCAGGACGACGCGCATATCTTCTGCGAAGAGAAGGACATCGAGGCCGAAACCAAGAAGTTCATCGAATTCCTCGCCGGCATCTACGCCGACCTCGGCTTCCACGACTGGAGCATCAAGCTGTCGACCCGCCCCGAAAAGCGGATCGGCACCGAGGAAAGCTGGGATCACGCCGAGGAATCGCTGGGCAGCGCCTGCAAGGCCGCCGGCTATGATTACGAGATCCAGGAGGGCGAAGGCGCCTTCTACGGACCCAAGCTGGAATTCGTGCTGACCGATGCGATCGGCCGGCAATGGCAGTGCGGCACCCTGCAGGTCGACCCCAACCTGCCGGAACGGCTGGATGCGACCTACATCGGTCAGGACGGTGCCAAGCACCGCCCGATCATGCTGCATCGCGCGGTTCTGGGCTCGTTCGAGCGCTTCATCGGCATCCTGATCGAGGAACACGCCGGCAAGCTGCCGTTCTGGCTGGCGCCGCGTCAGGTGGTGGTGGCCTCGATCACCTCGGAGGCGGATGACTACGTCCGCGAGGTGGTCGGGCAGCTGAAAGCCGCCGGCATCCGCGCCGAGGCCGACACCCGCAACGAGAAGATCAACTATAAGGTCCGCGAACATTCGCTGGGCAAGGTGCCGGTGATCCTGGCCGTCGGTGCCCGCGAGGTCGAGGAACGCACCGTCTCGGTCCGCCGGCTGGGCGAGAAACAGACCAGCATGGCCACGCTCGACGATATTACAGCCGAGCTTGCCAAGGCCGCGACCGCGCCGGACCTGCTGTAACAATCGGGGCGCAAGCCCCCGCATCCCGGCCCGGATCCAAGGGCCGGGATGTAACATTTGCCGAAAATCCCCCTGTAATCTTGGTCTGGCGTGCCGCCCCGCCTCACATCCGCCTGACGGCGGTGTGATGCACGCCGACGTGAGTTCTCTGCGAGGGAGGGGACAGGCTAGGGTTTTCCTGCGACAATCGAGACCATCTGCAACAGAGGAGGAACATCCGATGTCCACGACCACCAAGAGCCTCGCCATCGCCGGCGCGCTGGCCGCCGCGCTGAGCGCGACCGTCACCACCCCGGCCCACGCCCAGAGCAAGGAGAAATGCTACGGCATTTCGATGGCCGGTCAGAACGACTGCGCCGCCGGCCCCGGCACCACCTGCGCCGGCACCTCGACCATGGATTACCAGGGCAATTCCTGGAAACTGGTCGACGCCGGCACCTGTGTCGACATGAAGCTGCCGGCGATGGCCGACGGCACCCCGCGCATGGGCTCGCTGGAACCGCTGAAGCGGGACCTGCCGTCCTGATCCCGCCCCCGGGCGGCGCCCCAGCGCGCCGCCCGACCCTCTGCCCGCCCCCTGACCGCAGGATGCCCCCCATGCAGGACCCCGCCGCTTCCCGCCTGCCCGAGGCCGCCGGCGTCGGCTACAAACCCCGCCATTTCGCCGCGCTGAGCGCCGCACCGGGCGCCGTCCGCTGGCTGGAGATCCATGCCGAGAACTACATGGGCGACGGCGGCCGCCCGCTGGCGCAGCTGCGCCAGCTGGCCGAAAGCTTCCCCATCTCGGTGCATGGCGTCGGCCTCAGCATCGGCGGCGCGGCCCCGCTCGACCCCGCGCATCTGGCGCGGCTGCGGCATCTGTGCGACTGGCTGCATCCGGCCAGCTTTTCCGAACATCTGGCCTGGTCGACCCATGACGGCCAGTTCCTGAACGACCTGCTGCCGCTACCCTATACCGACGCCACCCTGGCGCGCGTCGCCGATCACATCGACGCGGTGCAGCAGGCCCTGGGCCGGCGGATGCTGCTGGAGAACCCCTCGAGCTATCTCGCCTTTGCCGAAAGCACCTGGTCCGAGCCCGCGTTTCTGGCCGAGATCGCCCGTCGCACCGGCTGCGGCCTGCTGCTCGACGTCAACAACGTCTTCGTCTCGGCCACCAACCTGGGCTTCTCGCTGCAGGCCTATATCGACGCCTTCCCGCTGGAGAAGGTCGGCGAGATCCATCTGGGCGGCCACGATCCGCAGCAGGACGACAGCGGCGCGCCGCTGCTGATCGACAGCCACGGGCAGCCGGTGGCCGATCCGGTCTGGGCGCTGCTCGACCATACGCTGGCCCGCAGCGGCCCGCGTCCGGTGCTGATCGAATGGGACAACGATGTGCCCGACTGGCCGGTGCTGGAGGCCGAGGCGGCGCGCGCCGCCGCCGCGCTGGCACAGGTTCCGGCATGGGCGTGACGCAGGACCAGTTCGCCGCCGCGCTGCTGGATGCGCGCCGGCCGGTGCCCGCGGGGCTGGCCGATGGCGCCGGCCATCCCGCCGGGCGCCGCTTCGCGGTCTATCGCAACAATGTGGCGGTGTCGCTGACCGAGGCGCTGCACGAGGGCTTTCCGGTGATCGCCCGGCTGCTGGGCAAGGCGAACATGGACGGGCTGGCCGGCATCTTCCTGCGCGCCCATCCGCCCGCCTCGCCGCTGCTGATGCTCTATGGCGACGGCTTCCCCGAGTTTCTGGAGGCGATGGAGCAGCTGGCCCATCTGGGCTACCTCGGCGATGTGGCACGGCTGGAGCTGGCGCTGCGGCAGTCCTATCATGCCGCCGACGCCGCGCCGCTGCCGCCCGAACGGCTGGCCGCCCTGCCCGCCGACCAGCTGGCCGGAACCCGGCTGCTGCTGGCGCCGGCGCTGCGGCTGATCCGCTCGCCCTGGCCGATCCACGACATCTGGCGGTTCAACACCGAGCCCGGCGCGCCGCAACCGCGCGCCCTGGCGCAGGATGTGCTGATCACCCGGCCCGACTACGACCCGCTGCCGCAGCCGCTGCCCGCCGGCGGCGCCGCCTGTATCGCCGCGCTGCTGCGTGGCGCGACGCTCGCTGTGGCCGACGATGCGGGGCGCGCCGCCGCGTCGAAGTTCGATCTGGGCGCGGTGCTGGCACTGCTGCTGGCTGGCGCGGCGATCACCGGCCTGCGGCCGGAAGGAGACCGCGATGCCTAGCCTGCTCTGCCTGCATGACCGGATCTTCGCCGCGCTGGAGCGCGCCGAGCCATGGCTGCTGCCGCTGCTGGCACGCTTTGTCTTCGCCGCGACGCTGCTGGTCTATTACTGGAGTTCGGCGCTGACCAAGCTGGGCGACGGGCCGCTGGGCCTCTTGCGCCCCTCGGCCGGCGCCTATGCGCAGATCTTCCCGCGCCAGCTGGAGGCGGCGGGCTACGACACCAGCCAGCTCAGCCTGCTGCACGACCTGATCGTGACGCTGGGCACCTGGGCCGAGTTCCTGCTGCCGGCGCTGATCGTGGCGGGGCTGGCGACGCGGCTGGCGGCGCTGGGGATGATCGGCTTCGTCACCCTCCAGTCGCTGACCGACCTCTACGGTCACGGGCTGGGGCCGGCGGGCGGCCTGTGGTTCGACCGGCTGCCCGACGGCGTGGTGCTGGACCAGCGGCTGCTGTGGGTGTTCCCGCTGGCCTATCTGGCGCTGCGCGGGGCCGGTCCGGTCTCGGCCGACGCGCTGCTCCGCCGCCGGCGGGGCTGAGCGGCGCCGGGCTGCCTCAGAAATGCGCTTTCGGCTCGTCCGGCTTGCCGGCGGCCACCGCCAGCACGCCGCCCAGCCCGGCGAAGGCGATCGGGAACATGGTGAAGACGTTGAAGCCGAAGGCGTAATACATGCCCGCCGCCGACAGCAGCAGCAGGATGCCACCGACCAGCGCCCGCGCCCGCGCCATGGCGCCGCCGGCGATCGCCAGCAGCGGCGACAGCAGCGAGGCGGCGCGGATCACCTCGACATCCCCGACCTGCTCGGCCAGCCCGTCGAACTCGCCGAAATGGTCGATGAAAACCGTGTAACCGTAGCTGAAAAAACCGACGATCATGCCGACGATACCGGCGATCACGCCCAGAACCAGGGCTGCGTTGCGCATCTGTGCTGTCTCCTTGTCGGAACCGAGATAGGGGCGCGATCAGGCGACGCCAAGGGCCGCGCGGACCTCCGGCGTCCAGCCGAGGTGGAGCTGATCGCCTTGCGCGATCAGCGGCCGCTTCATCAGCGTCGGATGATCCGCCAGCAGCTCCAGCGGCGGCCGCGCGCGTTCCGAGTCGGACAATCCGCGCCAGGTGGTCGAGCGGGTGTTCAGCAGCGCCGCGCCGAATTGCCCCAATGCGGTCTCAAGCACCGCGGCGGGAACGCCCTCGGCCCGGACATCGACGAAAGTCGCATCCGGCAAGGATTTCAGCGCCTTGCGGCAGGTATCGCAGGTCTTCAGCCCATACAGGATCATGTCCGCCTCCTATGCTGCCTGCGCAAATATCCGGCATTGCCGGGGAGTGCATCCCCTTTTCCTTGATTTTTATGGGTTCCATGCGATCCTTTTTCTGCGTTGCCGCCTGTCAGATGCCGCCCTTGAAGATCTCAAGCCGGTCGTCTGGGGGATCGGCTGCGCCCCCGCGCATGAGAGGACGCGCGGGGCCAAGTGCAAGTCAGAAGGAGACACGGGAGATGCCGACTGGCACCGTGAAATGGTTCAATACCACCAAGGGTTATGGCTTCATCGCACCGGATGAGGGCGGCAAGGATGTGTTCGTGCACATTTCGGCCGTCGAACGCTCCGGCATGACGGGTCTGGCCGACAATCAGAAGGTTTCCTACGAGCTTCAGGACGGACGCGACGGCCGACAAATGGCATCAGATTTGAAAGCGTTATAAAACTCCCCCCAAAGGTTTCGCCCGTCCCTGTTTCCGGGCCGGGGCGGGCGTTCACCCCTCAGGATCTCCGGCCGTCGCCTGACCGGCCGGCGCGCGGTCTGACGGATCGCGCGGCGTGAGAGTTTGCCAGGCCTCGCCCATGGCGAGGATGCAGGAGGTGCCGGTGGCATAGGTGGCCACCAGCGTCCAGTCGCCCTGCCGGTCCGTCCATACCTCGATGATCTGTTCCCGGTCGCGGATGCCCGTGGCGGTGCGCGTGGCGCCCAGCCGGCGGGTCAGCCGGTCGTACATCGCGCCGGTGGGATCGCAGATCACCTCGGCCAGCGGCGATTGCGCCCGCAAGGGGGCGGCCGGCAGCGCGGCAAGCGCCGCGAGGAGGAAGCAGCACCGGGTCATGGCGTCAATGTAACGGATTCATGACGAAATGTATAGCCAAAGGCTATACGCTCTCGCCCTCCCGCCGCAGGATCTCCAGCGTCTGCGCGCAGCGCTGCCCGCGATAGAAGGTGTCGAGCAGCGCGGCAAACTCCGGCCCGCCGCCCGCCGCCTCAAAGAGCGTCGCCGAGGACCGCAGCTTGAGCGCATCGACCGGCCCCATGATCGCCTCGGCGCTGCGCTCGGGGTGATCCATCACCGCGCGGGCGCAGTCGCGCAGCCGCGCCGCCAGCAGCGGATCGGCAAGATAGGCGCGCGCCTCGGCCAGATCCGCGACGCCATAGCGCAGCGCGGTGGGCGACCGGCCCAGACCGCGCAGCTGGGGAAAGATGAACCACATCCAGTGGCTGCGTTTGGCCCCCGCGCGCAACTCGGCCAGCGCGGTCTGCCAGATGCCGTCTTGGGCGACATGAAACCGGGACAGATCTTCCATGCCCCGCAAGATAGCACGCGCCGCGCCAGAGGCAAAACCGCGGCGCACTGGACAAATCGACGGGATTGGCGGCTAATCCGGCGCATGGATCTGCACAGCACCTATCCCGGCATTCCCGACCTGAAACGCCGCGCGCGCCGGCGACTGCCGAAATTCATCTGGGAGTATCTCGACAGCGGCACCGGCACCGAGGCGACCAAGACCCGCAACCGCACCGCGCTGGACGCGGTGGGCTTCCTGCCCTCGATCCTGCACGGGCCGCAGACGGCGGATCTGACCACCCGGTTTCTGGATTTCGAGTTTCCCCTGCCCTTCGGCATCTCGCCGGTGGGGATGTCGGGGCTGATCTGGCCCGATGCCGAGGGCCATCTGGCCCGCGCCGCGCGGGCGGCGGGCATCCCCTATGCGCTGTCGACGGTCGCCAGCCAGTCGCCCGAGGATCTGGCGCCGCATCTGGGCGAACACGGCTGGTTCCAGCTCTATCCTCCCAAGGACGAGGGGATTCGCATCGACATGCTCAAGCGCGCCCGCGCCGCGGGGTTCACCACGCTGGTGCTGACCGTCGATGTGCCGGTGGCCTCGCGCCGCGAACGGCAGACCCGGTCGGGGCTGACCCAGCCGCCGAAACTGACCCCGCGCCTGCTGGCGCAGGTGGCGCTGCGGCCGGCCTGGGCGCTGGGGATGGCGCGGCGCGGCATGCCGCATATGCGGACGCTGGACAAATACACCGAAGGCGCCGCCGCCGGCGCGCTGTCGTCGACCGCCCATATCGGCTATCTGCTGCGCACCTCGCCGGACATGACCTATGTGCAATGGCTGCGCGACAACTGGCAGGGGCCGCTGCTGATCAAGGGCGTGCTGCGCGCCGAGGATGCCGCGCCGCTGGAGCGGATCGGGGTCGACGCGCTGTGGGTGTCGAACCATGCCGGGCGCCAGTTCGACGGCGCCCCCGCCGCGATCGAGGTGCTGGCCGAGATCCGCGCCGCCACCCGGCTGCCGCTGATCTTCGACAGCGGCATCGAGGGCGGGCTCGACATCCTGCGGGCGCTGGCGCTGGGGGCCGATTTCGTGATGCTGGCCCGCGCCTTTCACTATGCGCT
The DNA here is from genome assembly GCA_050177915.1 of Pseudodonghicola sp. Classification (GTDB taxonomy): domain Bacteria; phylum Pseudomonadota; class Alphaproteobacteria; order Rhodobacterales; family Rhodobacteraceae; genus Pseudodonghicola. The sequence continues at coordinate 11,467 of JBFXGQ010000042.1, forward strand.
GGCGGCGCTGGGGCCGCAGGGGCCGGCGCATCTGATCGACATTCTCGCCCGCGACCTGACCGCCAACATGGGGCAGATGGGGCTGGAAACGCTGACTGCGCTGCCGCGACCGATCCCGCTGTCGCCGGTGCCGCCCGCCGGCACAATGTGATCGCCAACAGATAGCGCAACCAATCTGGCCTCTGCGGTGAAACGCCGTTAGGCCTGCACCAAATTGCCGCAGGACGCGGCGTAACTCGAACTCGAGCCTGGAGAGACCATGTCCGATTTCCGGAAGATTCTGATAGCGAACCGTGGCGAGATCGCGATCCGCGTGATGCGGGCGGCGAATGAGATGGGGAAGCGGACCGTTGCGGTCTATGCGGAAGAGGACAAGCTGAGCCTGCACCGGTTCAAGGCGGATGAGGCCTATAAGATCGGCGAGGGCATGGGGCCGGTGGCGGCCTATCTCAGCATCGAGGAGATCATCCGGGTGGCGCGCGAGAGCGGCGCCGATGCGATCCATCCGGGCTATGGGCTGCTCAGCGAGAACCCCGCCTTCGTCGATGCCTGCGACGCCGCCGGCATCGCCTTTATCGGCCCCAGGGCCGAGACCATGCGCGCGCTCGGCGACAAGGCCAGCGCCCGCAAGGTGGCGATCGCCGCCGGCGTGCCGGTGATCCCGGCGACCGAGGTGCTGGGCGACGACATGGCGGCGATCACGGCCGAGGCCGAGGAGATCGGCTTTCCCTTGATGCTCAAGGCCAGCTGGGGCGGCGGCGGCCGCGGCATGCGGCCGATCCTGAACGCCAGGGAGCTGCCCGAGAAGGTGATGGAGGGCCGGCGCGAGGCCGAGGCGGCGTTTGGCAATGGCGAGGGTTATCTGGAGAAGATGATCACCCGCGCCCGCCATGTCGAGGTGCAGATCCTCGGCGACCAGCACGGCCAGATCTATCACCTCTTTGAGCGCGACTGCTCGGTGCAGCGGCGCAACCAGAAAGTGGTCGAACGCGCCCCCGCCCCCTATCTGACCGAGGCGCAGCGGGCCGAGATCTGCGATCTGGGCGTGCGGATCTGCCAGCATGTGAACTACGAATGCGCCGGCACCGTCGAGTTCCTGATGGATATGGAGACCGAGAAGTTCTACTTCATCGAGGTCAACCCGCGGGTGCAGGTCGAACATACCGTCACCGAGGAGGTGACCGGCATCGACATCGTCCGCGCCCAGATCCTGATCGCCGAGGGCAAGAGCATCGCCGCGGCCACCGGCAAGGCCAGCCAGGCCGAGGTGCGGCTGAACGGCCACGCGCTGCAGACCCGGATCACCACCGAGGACCCGCAGAACAACTTCATCCCCGATTACGGCCGCATCACCGCCTATCGCTCGGCCACCGGCATGGGCATCCGGCTGGACGGCGGCACCGCCTATGCCGGCGGCGTGATCACCCGCTATTACGACAGCCTGCTGACCAAGGTCACCGCCTGGGCGCCGACGCCCGAGATGGCGATCGCCCGGATGGACCGCGCGTTGCGCGAGTTCCGCATCCGCGGCGTCTCGACCAACATCGCCTTCGTCGAGAACCTGCTGAAGCACCCGACCTTCCTGAACAACACCTATACCACCAAGTTCATCGACGAGACGCCGGAGCTGTTTCAGTTCGCCAAGCGGCAGGACCGCGGCACCAAGGTGCTGACCTATATCGCCGATATCACGGTGAACGGCCACCCCGAGACCAAGGACCGCCCCGAGCCGCCGGCCGACCTCAGGCTGCCGAAGCCGCCGGCGAAGAAGGCCGAGCCGCAGATGGGCACCCGCAACCTGCTGGAGCAGAAGGGGCCGCAGGCGGTCGCCGACTGGATGCGGGCACAGAAGCAGCTCTTGATCACCGACACCACCATGCGCGACGGGCATCAGTCGCTGCTGGCGACCCGCATGCGCTCGATCGACATGATCCGGGTGGCGCCGGCCTATGCGGCGAACCTGCCGCAGCTGTTCAGCGTCGAATGCTGGGGCGGCGCGACCTTCGACGTCGCCTATCGGTTCCTGCAGGAATGCCCCTGGCAGCGGCTGCGCGACCTGCGCGAGGCGATGCCGAACCTGATGACCCAGATGCTGCTGCGCGGCTCCAACGGGGTGGGCTATACCAATTATCCCGACAACGTGGTGCGCGCCTTCGTCAAGGAGGCGGCCCAGGGCATCGACGTCTTCCGCGTCTTCGACAGCCTCAACTGGGTCGAGAACATGCGCGTGGCGATGGATGCGGTGATCGAGCAGAACAAGATCTGCGAAGGCGCGATCTGCTATACCGGCGACATCCTCGACCCCGACCGCGCCAAATACGACCTGAAGTATTACGTCGGCATGGCGCGCGAGCTCGAGGCCGCCGGCGCCCATGTGCTGGGGCTGAAGGATATGGCCGGGCTCTTGAAGCCGGCCGCCGCCCGGGCGCTGATCCGGGCGCTGAAGCAGGAGGTCGGGCTGCCGATCCACTTCCACACCCATGACACCGCCGGCGTCGCCATCGCCGGCATCATGGCGGCGGCCGAGGCCGGGGTGGATGCGGTCGACTGCGCCATGGACGCCTTCTCGGGCAACACCAGCCAGGCGACGCTGGGCTCGGTGGTCGAGGCGCTGCGCCATACCGAACGGGACACCGGGCTCGACATCGCGGCGATCCGCGAGATCAGCGATTACTTCGAGGCGGTGCGCGCGCAATACGCGGCCTTCGAGAGCGGCCTGCAGGCGCCGGCCTCCGAGGTCTATCTGCACGAGATGCCGGGCGGCCAGTTCACCAACCTGAAGGCGCAGGCGCGCAGCCTCGGGCTGGAGGAGCGCTGGCACGAGGTCGCCCGCACCTATGCCGACGTCAACATGATGTTCGGCGATATCGTCAAGGTCACCCCCAGCTCGAAAGTGGTGGGCGACATGGCGCTGATGATGGTCTCCCAGGGGCTGACGCGGAGCCAGGTCGAGGACCCGGCCACCGACGTCGCCTTCCCCGACAGCGTGGTCGACATGATGCGCGGCAACCTCGGCCAGCCGCCGGGCGGCTTCCCCGCGGGCATCGTCAGGAAGGTGCTGAAGGACGAGGCGCCCAACCTAGAGCGCCCCGGCAAGCATCTGGAGCCGGTCGATCTGGAGGCGGCGCGCGCCGGTCTCAGCGCCGAGCTGGAGGGCAAGCCGGTCGATGACGAGGATCTGATGGGCTATCTGATGTATCCCAAGGTCTTCCTCGATTACATGGGCCGCCACCGGATGTACGGGCCGGTCCGCACCCTGCCGACCAGGACCTTCTTCTACGGCATGGAGCCGGGCGAGGAGATCTCGGCCGAGATCGACCCCGGCAAGACGCTGGAGATCCGCTGCCAGGCGGTGGGCGAGACCGACGACAAGGGCGAGGTCAAGGTGTTCTTCGAACTGAACGGCCAGCCCCGGGTGATCCGGGTGCCGAACCGGCTGGTCAAGGCGAGCACGGTACAGCGGCCGAAGGCGGAACAGGGCAACCACAACCACGTCGGCGCGCCGATGCCCGGCGTCGTCGCCACCGTGGCGGTGCAGGCCGGCCAACAGGTCAAGGAGGGCGATCTGCTGCTCACCATCGAGGCGATGAAGATGGAAACCGGCATCCACGCCGAGCGCGACGCCACCGTCAAGGCCCTCCACGTCCAGCCCGGAACACAGATCGACGCCAAGGACCTCCTCGTCGAGCTGGAATAGGCG
>JBFXGQ010000043.1:0-15154 GCA_050177915.1 Pseudodonghicola sp.
GCGCCGGGGTGCGGCGGCCCAGCCCGAACAGCACCCGGCTGGCCATGACGATCTGCGCCAGCACGCCGTTCAGCGCCGCGAAGACCGCGATGCCGGACAGGAAATGGCCGTCGCCGCCGCGCGCGCTCTGCCAGACCAGCACCAGCGGGCTCTGGCTCTGCGACAGCGCCGCCACCGGCACCGCGCGCACCGCCGCCAGGGTGACCAGCGCATAGAGCGCCGAGGTGATCGCCAGCGACAAAAGGATCGCCCGCGGCAGGGTGCGCTCGGGGCGGTCGACCTCCTCGGCCATGTTGACGATATCCTCGAAGCCGATGAAGGCGAAGAAGGCCAGCACCGCGCCACCGCCGATCCCGGCCAGCACCATCGGCTGCGGCACCAGGAAATCGGCACTGGGGGCGGCGCTGTTGCCGGCCCAGATCACCGCCACCAGACCGGCGACCTCGATCAGCGTGAAGAGCGCGGCCAGCGCCAGGCTCTCAAGCACGCCGAAGACCGCCACCGCGGTCAGGGCGACGCCCAGCGCGACAATCGCCAGCGTCGGCTCGACCTCGATCACCTGGGTCAGATAGCCCACCCCGCCGCGCAACACCGCGCCGGCCGATATGGTGCCCGAGGCGACGATGGCGAGGCCCACGAGCAGCGCCAGCGCCCGGCTCCTCAGCCCCTGGCCGACATAGGCCGCCTCCCCCGCCGCCTCGGGCAACCGGGTGGAGAATTCGGCATAGCTCAGCGCCGTCGGCGCCGCGATCAGCCCCGCGGCCAGAAAGGAAACGGGCGCCCAGACCCCGGCATCGGCGGCCACGGCGCCCACCAGCACATAGATGCCAGCGCCGATCATCACCCCCACGCCATAGGCGGTCAGAAGGCCCAGCCCGATGCGGCGTTTGAGGTGATCGCTCATGGCCCGTCTATTCCTTCAGCCGCTCCGGCAACCGATTGGCCCAGGCGCTGATGGTGCCGGCGCCGAGGCAGACGACCATGTCGCCCGGTCCGGCCTCGGTGCGCACCAGCTGCGCCAGATCGTCCTCGGAGGTGACGGCCAGCGCGTGGCGGTGGCCGTGGCGGATCAGCCCGGCGACCAGATCGTCGCGGCTGGCGCCGGGGATCGGATCCTCGCCGGCGGCATAGACCTCGGCGATGCCGACCACGTCGGCCTCGTTGAAACAGGCGCAGAAATCGTCGAACAGCGAATGCAGCCGGGTATAGCGGTGCGGCTGGTGCACCGCGATGACGCGGCCGCCGGTCGCCTGCCGCGCCGCGCGCAGCACCGCCGCGATCTCGACCGGGTGATGGCCGTAATCGTCGATGATGGTGACGCCGCCGACCTCGCCCACCTTGGTGAAGCGGCGGTTGACGCCGCCGAAGGCCGCCAGCGCGGCGCGGATCTCGCCCGACTTCATGCCCAGGTGGCGCGCCACCGCGACCGCGGCCAGCGCGTTCGAGACGTTGTGATCGCCGGGCATCGGCAGGGTGCAGCCCTCGATCACCTTGTCCTCGGTCTGCAGCAGAATGTCGAAATGGGCCACGCCGGCCTCATAGCGCAGGTTGACCGCGCGCACATCGGCCTGGGCGTTGAACCCGTAGGTGGTCACCCGGCGGTCGGTGACCCGGCCGACCAGCGCCTGCACCTCGGGGTGGTCGGTGCAGCAGACCGCCAGCCCGTAGAACGGGATGTTGGAGACGAACTGATAGAAACCGTCGCGCAGCCGGTCGAAATCGCCCCAATGCTCCATATGCTCGGGGTCGATATTGGTGACGATGGCGATGGTGGCGGGCAGCCGGTTGAAGGTGCCGTCGCTCTCGTCGGCCTCGACCACCATCCATTCGCCCTGCCCCATCCGCGCGTTCGAGCCATAGGCATGGATGACGCCGCCGTTGACCACGGTCGGATCGAAGCCACCGGCGACCATCATCTCGGCCATGATGGTGGTGGTGGTGGTCTTGCCATGGGTGCCGGCGATGGCGACGTTGGATTTCAGCCGCATCAGCTCGGCCAGCATCTCGGCCCGCTTGACGATCGGCAGGCCGCGCCGGCGCGCCTCGTCCAGCTCGGGGTTGCCCGGCTTGATCGCCGAGGAGATCACCACCACCTCGGCGTTCTCGAGGTTGTCGGCGCACTGGCCCTCGAAGATATGGGCGCCCATCCCGGCCAGCCGGTCGGTGATCTTCGAGGTCTTCAGGTCCGACCCCTGCACCCGGTAGCCATGGTTCAGCAGCACCTCGGCAATGCCGGACATGCCGATACCGCCGATGCCGACGAAATGGATCGGCCCGACATCGCCGGGCAGTTTGGTGGCGGGGGTCATGCATGCTCCTTTTCGGCCGACATGGCGGCCAGTTCCTCGACCAGCGCCACCAGCCGTTCGGTGGCGTCCGGCGCGCCGGCGCCCAGTGCCGCGCGGGCCATATGAACGGCGGCCTCCGGGTTCGACAGCACGGCGGTGATCTGCTCGGACAGGGTGGAAACGTCAAGCCGCTTTTCCGGGATCAGGATCGCGGCGCCGGCCTCGACCAGACCGCGGGCATTGGCGGTCTGGTGGTCGGCCGCGGCGGCGGCATAGGGGATCAGGATCGACGGCCGGCCGATCACGGTCAGATCGGCGATGGTCGAGGCGCCGGCGCGGCTGATCACCAGCTGCGCCTCGGACATCCGCGCCGGCACATCGTGGAAGAACGGCTTCACCTCAGCGTCGATGCCATGTTCGGCATAAAAGCTTGCGACCCGCGCCTGATCCTCCTCGCGGGCCTGATGGCTGATGCGGATGTTGCGCAGCAGCGCCGGCGGCAGCGCGGCGATGGCGGCGGGCACCACATCCGAGAGGATGCGCGCGCCCTGGCTGCCGCCGATCACCAGGATCGACATCGGGTAATCGCCCGGCGGGATATAGGGCGCACCGGCGCGCTGCAGCACCGCGGCGCGCACCGGGTTGCCGGTATGGATGGCCTCGGCCCCCGCGGGCAGCTCGGTCGGCCAGACGCCGCAGGCGACGCAGGCGACACGGCGGGCGAAGGCGGTGTTGACCCGCCCCAGCACACCGTTCTGTTCATGGATCATCCGCGACCGCTTCAGCAGCGTCGCCGCGCCCAGCGCCGGGATCGAGGGGTAGCCGCCGAAGCCCACCACCACATCCGGCCGGTCGCGTCGCATCGACCAGGCCGCGCCCAGCACCCCGGCCGCGATCCGCGGCACCACCATCGCCTTGGCCAGCACCCCGCCGCGGGCGAAGGTGGCGCTGGAGACCTGGGTGATCTCGGTCGAATGCGGAAATCCGCCGGTATAGCGCGCCCCGCGCGCATCGGTCGACAGCCTGACCCGCCAGCCCCGGCGCAGCATCGCTTCGGCCAGCGCCTGGGCGGGGAACATATGGCCGCCGGTACCGCCGGCGGCGATCATCAGCAGCTTTTGTGACATCGGCGTTTCCCTGCAAATTCCGTGTGATCCGGCCCGGCAATGGCGCAATTCGGACCGCGCCGCCAGCCCATCACCCGCGTCCGCGCAGAATGTCGCCGATCTCTCCCTGCGGCCGGGTCCGGGTGAAGGCCAGCAGCATCCCCACCGCGATACCGCCGGCGATCAGCGACGAGCCGCCATAGCTGACGAAGGGCAGCGTCATCCCCTTGGCCGGCAGCAGCCGCACCGCCACCCCCATGTTGATCATCGCCTGCACCCCGAAGGTACAGGCCAGACCGGTGCCCGCCAGACGGGTGAATGGGTCACGTTCGCGCATCAGCCGCAGCAGCGAGCGCACCACCACCGAGCAATAGAGCGCGATGATGATCATCACCAGGATCAGCCCGTATTCCTCGGCCGCAACGGCGATGATGAAATCGGTATGGGCATCGGGCAGCGACCATTTCACCTGCCCCTCGCCGACGCCGACGCCGAACAGGCCGCCCTCGCGGATCGCATTGGTGGCATAGCCCAGCTGGGTGGTCGGATCGACCTCGGGGCTGAGGAAGCCGTCGATGCGGCGGGCGAAATGTTCGGAGCTGGAATAGGCCACGGTGCCGGCCAGCACCACCGCGCCGGCCATGCCCACCAGCAGGGTCATCGGCGCCCCGGCGACGAAATACATTACCCCCCAGCCGAACAGCACCAGACAGGCCTGACCGAAGTCGGGCTGCATCACCAGCATGCCGACGATCACCGTGCACAGCAGCATCGACCAGATCTTGCCCGGCGGGCCGTTGATCTCCTGACTGGCGGCCAGCATCCAGGCGGCCACCACCATGAAGACGGGTTTCAGGAACTCGGACGGCTGCACGCTGGCGAAGCCCAGCGAATACCAGCGCACCGCGCCCTTGCCGAAATCGGTGCCCAGGAACGGCAGCAGCGCCAGCCCGACGAAGGCGGCGAGGAAGCCCAGCACCGCCAGCCGCCGCACCAGCGTCGGCGACATCATCGAGGTCAGCAGCATCGCCGCCATCGCCATGGCGCCGAAGGCCGCCTGGCGTTCGACATAGTGGAACGGCTGGAACCCGTTGCGCGCGGCCAGCGGCGGCGAGGCGGCCAGCCCCAGCAGCAGGCCGATCACCGACAGGATCAGCACGCAGGACAGCGACCATTTGTCGACCGTCCGCCACCATTTCGGAAGAATGGGTTCGCCCCGTTGCGCGGGTACCGCGCCATAGACCATCTCGGTCATGGTAATCCTGCCCGTAATATGTCTGCCGTTGACTGCCTTCGTCGCCCGGTTTTCCGGGTCTGGCTGACAGTCTAGCGTGAAAACCGGTTGTATTCCAGCCCGTTCCTCTTGCCAAAGGCGGCGATCCGCGCCAAGCGGCTGGGATGGAGTATCGGACGGTCATTCTGGGCGCCGGCGCCGCCGGCATGATGTGCGCGGCCCATGCCGGGCCCGGCACATTGGTGGTGGATCACGCCCGCGCGGCGGGAGAGAAGATCCGCATCTCCGGCGGCGGGCGGTGCAACTTCACCAACCTCTATGCCGGACCCGCGAATTTCCTGTCGCAGAACCCGCATTTCTGCAAATCGGCGCTGGCGCGCTATACCCAGTGGGATTTCCTCGACCTGATCGGGCGCCACGGCATCGCCTGGCACGAAAAGACGCTGGGACAGCTGTTCTGCGACGGGCGGGCGACGCAGATCGTCGCCATGCTGCGCGACGAGATGGCCCGCGCCGGGGCGGAGCTGTGGCTTTTCACCGCGCTGGTGGATCTGACCAGGACCGAGAGCGGCTTTTCGCTCAGCCTTGACCGCGAAGGCAAGCGGGTCACCGTCCGCTGCCGCAATCTGGTGCTGGCCACCGGCGGCAAGTCGATCCCCAAGATGGGGGCCACCGGCCTTGCCTATGACATCGCCCGACAATTCGGGCTGGCGGTGACCGACACCCGCCCGGCGCTGGTCCCCTTCACCTTTTCCGACGGCCGGTTCGCGCCGCTGGCCGGCACCGCCCTGCCCGCCCGGCTCAGCAACGACCGCGCCACATTCGACGAGGCGCTGCTGTTCACCCATCGCGGCCTTTCCGGTCCGGCGGTGCTGCAGCTGTCCTCCTACTGGCGCGAGGGCGAGGAGATCGCGGTCAACCTGATCCCCGATCTGCCGCTCTATGATCTGCTGCGCGAACAGCGGCAAAGCTCGGGCCGCAAGGCGCTGAGCACCGAACTGGCGCGCCACCTGCCGGCCAAGCTGGTCGACCACCTTGCCCCCGCGCTCGGCCTTGCCGGCAATCTGGCCGATCAGTCCGACGCCGCGCTTGCCGCGCTCTGCGCCCGGCTCGCCGACTGGCGGCTGACGCCCTCGGGCACCGAAGGCTATCGCACGGCGGAGGTGACGCTGGGCGGCATCGACACCGACGGTCTGTCGTCGAAGACCATGGAGGCGAAGGCGGTGCCGGGCCTCTACGCCATCGGCGAGGCGGTCGATGTGACCGGCTGGCTCGGCGGCTACAATTTCCAGTGGGCGTGGTCGTCCGCGGTCGCCGCCGGGACGGCGATCGCCGCGAAGGGGTAACGCTTACCGCAAGAGGTTCTTTGCCCGGAACAAGGCGCAAAGCACCGCCGGGCAGCGCCCGACCGCCCCCATGGGCGGGCGCTCCTGCCATGGTTGCGCACAGAACCCAAGCCCGATGTTCTGGCGACCATAAAGTGACGATTTCACAGGTCAGCGGCGCCCACCCGCGGTCGGGCACAGCCCTCTGTTACGCAAAATGGCAACGGCCTTACCCGAGCCGCTTCGCCACCTCAGCCACGAAATCCGCGCCGCGCTGTTCGAAATTGTCGTATTGATCGAAGCTCGCCGCCGCCGGCGCCAGCAGCACGGTGTCGCCCGGCTCGGCCTCGGCCATCGCCCGCTCCACCGCGCGGGCCATGGTGGTGCAGACCTCGGCCTCGACATCGAGCTGCATGGCAAAGCCCGCCGCCTCGCGGCCGATGACATAGGCCTTGGCCACCGCCCCGGTCTGGCCCTGCAGCACGCCGAGCCCGCCTTCCTTCTCCAGCCCGCCGCAGATCCAGCGGATGCGCTTGAAGGCGCCCAGCGCCTTGGCGGCACTGTCGACATTGGTGGCCTTGCTGTCGTTCACATAGGTCACGCCGCCGGCCTCGGCGATCAGCTGGCTGCGGTGCGGCAGGCCGGGATAGGAGTGCAGCGCCTCCTCGATCACCCGCGGCGCCAGCCCCAGCGCGCGCGCCACCGCATAGGCGGCGCAGGCGTTCTGGTGGTTATGCGCCCCGGGCAGCCCGCGCACCTCGCGCAGGTCGATCGAGGCGGTCTGGCGGCCCTTGCGGTATTCCGACAGGAACCCCTTGCGGGCGAAGACCTGCCAGCCCGGCCCGCCCAGCTTGCGCGCCGCCGACACCCGGATCACCCGGTCGTCGGCCGGCCCCTCGGCCATCTGATCGGCCAGGAACAGCCCCTCAGGCTCGTCCACGCCGATCACCGCCCGGTCCGGGCCGCCCTCGGCGAACAGCCGGCGCTTGGCGGCGAAATAGCCCCCGAGGCCCGCGTGCCGGTCCAGATGATCGGGCGAGAGGTTGGTGAAGACCGCCACATCGGGCGTCAGCGCGCGGGCCAGATCGGTCTGATAGCTCGACAGCTCCAGCACCACCACGGCACCATCGCCCGGCGGATCCAGATCCAGCACACCGCGGCCGATATTGCCGGCCAGCTGCGACGGCCGCCCGGCCTCGGTCAGGATGTGATGGATCAGGGCCGAGGTGGTGGATTTGCCGTTCGAGCCGGTCACCGCCACCACCCGCGGGGCGGTGTCGAAATTGTCCCACTCCGGCGTGGCGAAGGAGCGGAAGAACAGCCCGATGTCGTTGTCGACCGGCACGCCGGCCTCCAGCGCCGCCAGCACCGCCGGGTTCGGCCGCGGATAGAGATGCGGAATGCCGGGCGAGACGATCAGCCGGGCGATGCCGTCGAGCGCGCCGGCGCGGGTCGGATCGGCACCGGCGAAGCCTTCGGCCTCGGCCGCCGCGCGCGCGGCGGGGTTGTCATCCCAGCAGATCGGTTCCGCCCCGCCGGCGCGCAGGGCGCGCGCCGCCGACAGGCCCGACCGGCCCAGCCCCAGAACGGCGACCTTGGCGCCGGCAAATCCACGCACGGGGATCATGGGTTTTCCTTTCCATCGTTGCCGATTGGCTAGCGCATCGCCGGCGGAATGGGAAGCCGGCGCGCGGTCCCCCGGGCCGTGGTTTCGGCCGCCCTGCCGCTTCCGTGACCGCAACGGCGGCATTCGCGGCCGCAGCGATCGGACGCCCCTGCGACCGCGGTCCGGAGCGCATCGCCGCCAAGGCGGCGCGCCGACGCACAAGGCCAATGGCCCCCCTTAACCTTGCACAGCCCGACCGATGCATGGATATGCTCAGGGGGTTGGCGCGCAAGCTGCGCCGAGCCCCGCAGGACCGCCCGAAAGACCGGAGGAAAGCCCATGTCCGCCCCCCGCCTGAGCAATGCCGATATCGCCGAGCTGACCGGCTGGCGGCGCGAGCTGCACCGTCACCCGGAGCTTTCGGGACAGGAGGTGGAGACCGCGAGGCGGGTCGCGGCGGCGCTGCGCGCCACCGGTCCCGACCGCATCGTCACCGGACTGGGCGGCACCGGGGTGGCAGCGCTCTATCAGGGCGACGAGCCGGGCCCGCGGGTGCTGCTGCGCTGCGAGCTGGACGCGCTGCCGATCGTCGAGACCTCCGGCGTGCCGCATGCCTCGGAGCTGCCGGGCAAGGGGCATCTGTGCGGCCACGACGGCCATATGACGATGATCGCGGCGATGGCGCGGCTGCTGGGGCGGGCGCGGCCCAAACGCGGCGCGGTGGTGCTGATGTTCCAGCCGGCGGAGGAGGACGGCGCCGGCGCCGCCCGGGTGCTGGCCGATCCGGCCTTCGCCGATTTGCGGCCCGATTACGCCTTTGCCATCCACAACATGCCCGGCATGCCGCTGGGCCGGGTGGCGGTGACCGAGGGCCCCGCCGCCTGCGCCTCGCGCGGGATGCGGATCCGGCTGGCGGGGCGCACCGCGCATGCCTCGCAGCCCGAACGCGGGGTGTCGCCGATGCCGGCGGTGGCCAGCTTGATGCCGGCGCTGACCGCGCTGGGGCCCGGTGGCGATGGTGCGGAGTTCGCGCTGGCCACCGTCACCCATGCCCGCATGGGCGAGCCCGCCTTCGGCATCGCGCCGGGCGAGGCGGAGATCTTCGTCACCCTGCGGGCGCTGACCGATGCGCGGATGGACCGGCTGGTGGCTGAGGCCGAGGCGCTGGTGCGGCAGGCGGCGGAAGACGGCGGGCTGAGCGCCGCGATCAGCTATGACGACGTCTTCCTGACCACCGCCAACGACCCGGAGGCCGCCGCCATCGCCGCCCGCGCGCTGGACCGCATCGGGGTGCCGCATGCGCCCGATCCGCTGCCGATGCGCGCCTCGGAAGATTTCGGGCGCTTCGGGGCGGAGGCGAAGCTTGCCTTCCTGCTGCTGGGTTCGGGCGAGGATCACCCCGCCCTGCACAACCCGGATTTCGATTTCCCCGACGATCTGATCCCGGTCGGCGCGGCGATCTATTCCGCCATCCTGAGCGAGATCCTGGGCGATTAGAGCCCGGCGACCGACTTGATCTGATCGACCACCTCGGACACCCCCTCGCCCCTGCGCAGTGCGGTGAAGACGAAGGGACGCGAACCGCGCACGCGGCTGGCGTCGCGCTCCATCACCTCGAGCGAGGCGCCGACATGCGGCGCCAGGTCGGTCTTGTTGATCACCAGCAGGTCGGATTTGGTGATCGCCGGCCCGCCTTTCCTTGGGATCTCCTCGCCGGCCGCGACGTCGATCACATAGACGGTCACATCGGCGAGTTCCGGGCTGAAGGTGGCCGACAGGTTGTCGCCGCCGGATTCGATCAGCACGATCTCCACTTCCGGGTGGCGCGCCTGCATCTCCGCCACCGCGGCGAGGTTGATGCTGGCGTCCTCGCGGATCGCGGTATGCGGGCAGCCGCCGGTCTCCACCCCGATGATGCGGTCGGCCGGCAGGATCTGCATCCGCATCAGCGCCTCGGCATCCTCCTGCGTGTAGATGTCATTGGTGATGACGCCGATGGAGTAGTCGTGCTTCAGCGCCTCGGCCAGCCGGGCGGTCAGCGTGGTCTTGCCGGCGCCCACCGGGCCGCCGATGCCGATGCGCAGGGGGCCGTTCATCTGGATCATGATTGGAAAAGCCTCGGGGTCAGGGTTTCATGGGTCATGGCGGCGATATCGGACAGGAAGGCGTTGGAGTAAACATCTTCCCAGCGCGCGCCCGCCGCCTCGGCCGCGATGCGGGCGCAGAGGGGAGCGAGCTTCGCCAGCACCTGCTGGCCTTCGGTCTGGCCCAGCGGCACCAGCCGCACCGCCGCCGAGACCAGACTGGAGAGAAAGCTTTGCAGATAGAGCGCGCAGGTGGCGCCGGGGTCGAGGGCCATCAGCCGCGCCGCGCGCCCCACCGCCACCGGCAGCAGCAGCGCCGGCAGGTCCAGCCCCCAGACCTGCGCCGTGGTGCGGACAAAGGCGGCGCCCTGCCGCTCGCCCTCGCGCAGACGCTCGGCGGCGGGGGCGAAGGCGCGGGCACGGGCGTCGATCTCAAGCAGATCCGCCATGTTCTCCGCCCGGTAGGCGAGCGACAGGAAGATCGCGTCGGACCGGCCGGAGCCATCCTGCATCAGGTCGCCCAGCCAGCCCTCAAGATCGGCGGCGGTGGCGATCCAGCCGGCGCGGATGGCGCTTTCCACCCCGTGCGAATAGGCAAATGCCCCCAGCGGATAGGCGGGCGACAGCCATTGCGCCAGGGTCAGAAGGCCCGGATCAATGGCTGTGGTCGTGGTCATGCGAATGATCGTGGCTGTGCGCGTGCCCGTGATCGTGCCCGTGTTCATGATCGTGGGAATGCCCGTGCGAATGATCATGGGCCGTGTGCACATGTTCGTGGGAATGGGTGCGGCCATGACCATAGGCGCCGCCTTCGGGGGTGAAGGCGCCGATCGCCTCGGTCACCTCGGCGCCCAGATGCTCCAGCATATGGCGGATCACCGGGTCGCGCTGGATCACCAGGCAGTTGGGCTTGATCTGACAGGGCGTATGACGGTTGCCGATATGCCAGGCCAGCTGCGGCAGGCTGGTGCCGGTGATGATCAGGATCTCCTCGCTCGCCGCGCGCACCTCGACCAGCGACCCGTCGGAGAGCACCAGCGCATCGCCATCGTCGAGCGAGGCAGTCTGCGGCAGATCGACCACGAAGGCGCGGCCGGCGCCGGTGGTCAGCTTCTTGCGGCGCAGGAAGCGGCCGTCGTAGTCCAGCATCACCACCTCGGCCGGGCCGGACCAGTCGCCGCGGCGGTGGAAGCTCTGGGCAAGGGGAAGATCGGTCATCACGGGTGTCCTTGGTGGTGTGTGCAGTGGCGGTTCGGGCGGCGGGAGGCGGCTATTCCAGCTCTCCCCACATCCCCGCCACCGCGAGGTGAATGCTCTGGTAGGTGAAGGTCTGGGTGTCCCAGCCGATCATATAGCTGAGCCCCAGCTCGGGCAGATAGACATAGCGTTCCGTCTCGCCATCCCCCGGCTCGTAGGTCACCGCGATCGGGATGGCGCGATAGCGGCAATCGCCGAAACTCACCTCCTCCTGCGGCCCGAAAACATAGGTTTCGCGGGTGATCTTGGGCGGCTCGCCGGCGACGCCCGAGGTACTGGTCACCTCGAACCGCGTGTCGGCTGCGGGCTGCGGCAGTTCCGCGACCGGCACGGAATAGGAGAAGCTGGTCGCCTCCTGCTCGCCGCGCGCGCCCAGATCGACCAGGTTCAGGACATAGAGCCCCTTGGCCAGCAACAGGCGGTTGACCGGCTCCGGCGACAGGGTGCTGCCGCCTGAGGTGGCGTAGATCTCCATCACCTCATCGGGGCCGGTCGATTTGAAGTAATCGACATCCCCGCCCTCGATGCGAAAGAAGAGCCCCTGATCGAGATCCGCCTTCTGCGGGCATTGGGCCCAGGACAGAACCGGTGACAGCCCGGCCAGAAGCGCGGCACTGGCAAGAGTGGTCAATTTCACAGGAAACTCCTTCGGCATGTACCGGAACAGAATGGCGGAGCCGCTGCCTCAGAACAAGAAGTACCGCTGTGCCATCGGCAGCACCTCGGCCGGCTGGCAGGTCAGCAATTCGCCATCGGCGCGCACCTCATAGGTCTCGGGGTTGACCTCGATATGCGGGGTGGCGTCGTTGAGCCTGAGGTCCTTCTTGCCGATGGTCCTGGTGTTCTTCACCGCCAGCGTCTGTTTCGCCAGTCCCAGCCGCGCCGCGATGCCGTCCGCCTGCGCCGCCTCAGACACGAAGATCACCGCCGAGTTCTCGACGCTGCGGCCATAGGCGCCGAACATCGGCCGCGAATAGACCGGCTGCGGCGTCGGGATCGAGGCGTTGGGATCGCCCATCTGCGCCATCACGATGGAGCCGCCGATCAGCACCATATCGGGCTTCACCCCGAAGAAGGCCGGCGACCAGAGCACCAGATCGGCGCGCTTGCCTTCCTCGATACTGCCGATCTCATGGCCGATACCATGGGCGATGGCCGGGTTGATGGTGTATTTTGCGATATAGCGGCGGACCCGGAAATTGTCGTTGTCGCCGGTCTCCTCGGCCAGGCGGCCGCGCTGTTTCTTCATCTTGTCGGCGGTCTGCCAGGTGCGGATCAGCACCTCGCCCACCCGACCCATGGCCTGGCTGTCGCTGGCGATGATCGAGAAAGCGCCGATGTCGTGCAGGATATCCTCGGCCGCGATGGTCTCGCGCCGGATGCGGCTTTCGGCAAAGGCGACATCCTCGGGGATCGACTTGTCCAGATGGTGGCAAACCATCAGCATGTCGAGGTGTTCCTCGATGGTGTTGCGGGTGAAGGGCCGCGTCGGGTTGGTCGACGACGGCAGCACGAAGGACTCGCCGCAGACCTTGATGATATCGGGCGCATGGCCGCCGCCGGCGCCTTCGGTGTGGAAGGCGTGGATGGTGCGGCCCTTGAAGGCGGCCAGGGTGTTTTCGACGAAGCCCGATTCATTCAGCGTGTCGGTGTGGATCATCACCTGCACGTCCATGGCGTCCGCCACGCCCAGGCAGCAGTCGATGGCGCCTGGGGTGGTGCCCCAGTCCTCGTGCAGCTTCAGACAGCAGGCGCCACCCAGCACCTGCTCCTCCAGCGCCGCCGGCAGCGAGGCATTGCCCTTGCCGGCGAAGGCCAGGTTCATCGGGAAGGCATCGGCCGATTGCAGCATGCGGCCCAGATGCCAGGGGCCGGGGGTGCAGGTGGTGGCCAGCGTGCCATGGGCGGGGCCGGTGCCGCCGCCCAGCATGGTCGTGGTGCCGGAGTGCAGCGCATCCTCGATCTGCTGCGGGCAGATGTAATGGATATGGCTGTCCATCGCCCCGGCGGTCAGGATCTTGCCCTCGCCGGCGATCGCCTCGGTGCCGGGGCCCACGATGATGTCGACGCCGGGCTGGGTGTCGGGGTTGCCGGCCTTGCCGATCTTGTGGATGCGCCCGTTCCTGAGGCCGACATCGGCCTTGTAGATGCCGGTCCAGTCGACGATCAGCGCGTTGGTGATCACGGTATCGACGGCGCCCTCGGCCCGGGTGACCTGGGATTGGCCCATGCCGTCGCGGATCACCTTGCCGCCGCCGAACTTGACCTCCTCGCCATAGGAGAGCGCATTGGCGCCCGATCCGCCGCTGGTGGCGGCGCCGGCGCGTTCGGCGATCAGGTCACGCTCGACCTCGATGATCAGATCGGTATCGGCCAGCCGCAGCCGGTCGCCCACGGTGGGGCCGAACATGGCGGCATAGGAGGCGCGGGAGATTTGGGTGGGCATCAGGTGGCCTCGCGATCACATATTGTTGCATGAACCACGGTGAACCCGTGGATCACTTCGGAATTGCTTTCACTTTCAAGCAAATGCCACGGGGACGCTTCGTTTTCGACAAAGTGCTCCGATAGAATCTTTGCCACCCGGGCTCCGCATGCGCCTATTGAAACGGTTGCCCGACACGAGGCTGTTCCGTGTCGCCGATGAACCGAGGCAACCATGTCCAATATCGAGCTATTTTTGCGGCTGTCAGCACTACTGCTTGCGGCCGCTGTTGTTTGGGGGAAATACCGTGGTTGGTTTTGAAGCTCCCCTGCCCGGATCGCTTGCGATCCGGATCGCGCCCGACCCCGCCCCCCAGGGCGGGCGCGATTGCGCCCCCCCTCGGCGCCGGGCGCGATCCTGCGTTGTTTCAGGATCAAGGTGTCGGGCATATCCAACCTCACAGCGCCCCCATCACCTTCTGGTTGAAGCCATAGATCCGCCGCGCGCCGGACATCGGGATCAGCTGCACCTCGCGGCGCTGGCCGGGCTCGAACCGCACGGCGGTGCCGGCGGCGATGTCGAGGCGCATGCCGCGGGCCGCCGCGCGGTCGAACTCCAGCGCCGGGTTGGTCTCGGCGAAATGGTAATGGCTGCCGACCTGCACCGGCCGGTCGCCGGTATTGGCCACCATCAGGGTGACGGCCACACGGTCGGCATTCAGCGTCAGCGCGCCTTCGGCGGGAAACAGCTCTCCGGGGATCATGACAGCCGCCTCAGCCGGCCAGCGCCAGGGCGGACCCCGCCGCGGCGACCAGCACGCCGGCCCCGCGCAGCGCCGCCAGACGGCTGGCCTTGCCCAGAACGATGCCGAGGCTCAGGCCGGCCGCATGCAGCGCCGCGGTCACCAGCCCGAAGCCCGCCAGATAGCTGAACGCCGTCGCGCCGCCCATCTCGGCCCCATGGGCATGCCCGTGGAACACCGCGAAGACCGCAACCACCGCCGCCCCCGCCGCCACCGGCATCCGGGCGGCCACCGCGACCAGCAGCCCCAGCACCACCGAGGAGGCAAGGATCATCGGCTCGACAAACGGCAGCGGCATGCCGGCCAGCGCGGCCAGGAACCCCAGGCTCATCGCGCCGACGAAAGCGGCCGGCACCAGCCAGAGCGCGCGGCCCCCCAGCAGCGCCGCCCAGAGGCCGACGCAGACCATCGCCAGAATGTGATCGGCGCCCGAGATCGGGTGGCTGGCACCCGCCATGAAGGAGCCGTGTTCATCCGGATTGAGATGCGCCAGCGCCGGCTGACAGATCAGCAGGGCGGGGACAAGGGCGGGGATCAGTCGTTTCATCTGGTGCACTCCTGGGATCAGCGGATGGGGTTGTGGACGGTGACCAGTTTGGTCCCGTCGGGAAACGTGGCTTCGACCTGCACTTCGTGGATCATCTCGGGCACCCCCTCCATGCATTGGTCGCGGGTGATCACATGGGCGCCGGCCTCCATCATGTCGGCGACCGAGCGGCCGTCGCGGGCGCCCTCGACCACCGCGTCGGTGATCAGCGCGATCGCCTCGGGGTAGTTCAGCTTCACCCCCCGGGCCAGCCGCCGGCGCGCCACTTCGGCCGCCATGGCGATCAGCAGTTTGTCTTTCTCGCGTGGGGTCAGTTGCATAGGTCACAATCTCCAGGACGTAGGCAGGGTGTCGTGGCTCAGCCGGTCGAGCACCGGCAGCAGATGGCGGCGCAGCAGAAAGCCGTCCTCGGCCAGCAGCCTGACCGCCAGCAGGTCCGGCCGCAACAGGCTGGCGCCGCCCGAGGCCGGCAGCGCCGCG